>JADJCV010000005.1:300000-432640 GCA_016703025.1 Candidatus Avedoeria danica | reverse complement strand
GAGGCCTTGGGCTTGGGAGGCGGATGAATGACCGCCCCTCTAACTGCTGGCGCAGTATCGACGGCGCGAGATCGTCATGGACGTCATATGGCGGGCCTGAAGGGCTTCAGCGCAAGACGGTGGACCATGTCTTCCGCCGCATGTACGGCGGCCGAATCCGGCCACACGCTTCTTGGTGGCGGACGAGGTAGGGCTGAGCAAGACCTTGGTGGCACGCGGAGGCTCATCGCCAAGGCGATCCGCGGCTACGAGAACAACGTGTGAAACGCACTCGATGTGCTCTACATCTGCTCGAACGCGGACATCGCCCGGCAGGACATCCAACGGCTCAACGTCACGGGCCGCAGCGACTTCTCCCTGGCGTCGCGCACCTCACGCTGCTGCCGCTGGAGCTGCATCGACTGACCGCAAACGGGCTGAACTTCGTCTCCTTCACCCCGAGTGCAGAGCTTCACGATGGCCTCGCGGACCGGAACGGGACGGGGCGAGCGGTGCTGTTCCATCTGCGAAGAAGGTCTTCCGGCACGGATGCGCTGGAGCACGACCGGATCGTACCGCCTGCTCCAGGGCGCGTAGAGTTGCAGAATTTTCGGGGAGATGGTCGCATCGATAGGGAACGTTGCCACTCGACAACGGGCTGACCAAGGCGTTCAAGGTGGATCTGGGCGCTCGGTCGGATGTGCTGCAAGCGCTTCCGCACGCTCGGCCGACGGCTGAAGGTGGACGAGGGGCGGGGTGGCATGGAACGATCGATTCGACCTCATCCTTGACCTGCGCATAGAACCTAGCGCGCACAGCTGCATTGAGCGCTGCAGCCCGATTTGGTGATCCTCGACGAGTTCCAGCGGTTCAGGAACTGCTCTGTGAACCAGATCCGGAGAACCCCGACGACATCCACGGTCTGGTGCATCACCTGTTCCGGACAGAAGGACATGCGGATCCTTCTGCTCTGCGACGCCCTACAAGATGTATACGCTGTCGGACGAGGCCGGCGAAGACCACTACAAAGGACCTTCATGCAAACGGCGCGCTTCCTGATGTCAAGGGGAGGATGCCGAGGAGTTCCGTGGCGAGTTGAAGGGCTTTCGCAATGACCGGCTGCTCAACTTCAGCGGCGCTAACAAGCTGCACTCTTGCGCCGCAAGCGCCTGCGGTGGAGAAAACGACTACGCCGGGTCATGGTGCGCACGGAGCGCCTTGCGGTTACGGCGGATCGGAGTGGGATGCTGGAAGAACGCTGCGTGACATTGGCCCGCTGGCGCCGCACGATGTGCGCCTTTGCGATGGCGGATCGCCTGAGCCGCCGCCCTGGGGGCAACGATCGATGGACGGCTACTGGAAGTCGGCCCCTACGCTCAGCTTCATGGAGGCTACCAGCTGAAAAACGCGAAGGCGGCGCTGGAAAGGGAGCGGCGCGGAGTTGGCGGCGGCAGGTCCAGGCCGGACCTGCTGCTTTCGCGCGCGACTCTGGACGCCTACGGGGCCCTGGACCCGGAAATGCCAGGCGCTCCGCGGCGTGGCCGACGATCTGTTTTCATCGGAAGCTGGCGACTCCTATGGCTGCCTCCCGGCGCTGCCCTACCATGCTCCCAGCGACCCTTTCGCCCATCCGGGCGCGGCCAACCTGACGAAGCGGTTGATCTTCTCCAGCTGGGCGGTAGTCCCCGGCGGTATCCGCCATCCTCAGCTACCACGTTGAGCGGCAAATGATGCTCAACCGCGACCCAGATGGCAACGATGCCGAGGCGCGCCGGAAGTTGCGGGGGCTGTTGACGCTGCCGCGGGTGGACGGTGAGCCGGCAGGGAGGTGTCCCACTTTTGCTCTGATCTACCCGCAGCCCGGCGCTGGCCGGCTGCTCGGCGATCCGCTGGCTATCGCTCGAGATCTGGGCGCGGCGCAGGAACAGTTGTCGCAGGATGACCTGTTACGCGGGTGAGCCGACGGTTGGCGGTCGCGCTGCGTTCCTTAACGCAGCGGGTCAAATGGACGGCCCCGAGGACGCGAGGTGGTACTGGGCAGCGCCGCTGCTCCTGGACCGGCGCCGGGACCGCGAGGGCAGCGAGCGTTGGCTGGCGGGCTCTACGGCGTTCAGGGACTTTCACATGGCGCAGGCGCCGACGACGAGATAGCTCTGCCTGGGCGCTGCGTGGATCTCGCCCAAGGATGTTGCGTGACGGGATGGGTCACAGCAACGCGACGGCCCGATCTCACGGATGCGCGGGCCCTGGGTAGGGTACCGGCGGACCTAATGGAAACGCTTGCCCGGCTGGCGATCGCCGGACCAGGGTGTGCGGACTGCGCGCCATGGCCCGCGTACTGGCGCGGGTGCGCGAAGCCGGACCTTTGGGCCGGCGATGCGCGCGACGCCGGTGGGCGGATTGCGTGGGGGCTGCGCTCACTGTTCAACGTCCCGGGTGATGGCCCTGGTGCGAGGACCGGTGGGCGAGGAGGCAGTGTACTGGCGGGCACTGCTGGCCTATGGACTGGACGGCAACGTGCAAGCCATGCTGGATGAATATGCCCATGTACTGCCGGAATGGCTCGGACTCTTGGATCGGGATGCTGAGGCCGTCGCCCAGGAGATCGGAACCACAATCGCTGAGGCGGCGTCGGTGCGTTCGGTCAACTACGGTGCGGATGAGCTGTTGATCGAAAATGGCCGACTGGAGACAAAGCCGCTGCGGCTGCGCGTCCGCTTCGCGATGCGATTCAGCGTGGATCAAAGCGATGAGGAAAAGAAGCTGCAACGCTCGGGGGCGGTGCGCTCAGCGTTCAACTCGCCGTTCTGGCCCTTCGTTCTCACCTCGACCTCGGTGGGTCAGGAGGGCCTGGACTTCCACCGGTACTGCCACGCTGTGGTCCCACTGGAACCTGCCGGCAAACCCGGTGGACCTCGAGCAGCGCGAGGGACGTGCATCGGTACAAAGGGGAACGCCATCCCGCAGAACGTAGCACTCAAGGACCGGCGGCGGCCTTCGCATGAGGCGGGTTGGGATCCGTGGGCGGCGATGTTCGATGCAGCGAGTAAGGGGCGTTAGCCGGGGCGGACTGAAGGACATCGAGCCATTCTGGGTCTACGAAGGGCCGGCCCACATCCAGCGCGTCGATCCCCCTCCTCCCGCTCAGCCGCGAGGTGGAGCGCCTGGAGCAACAAGCGCTCGCTGGCGGCTTATCGGATGGTGATCGGGCGGCCGCGGCAGGAAGGACTTGGTGGCGTATCTGCAGCGGAGCGTAGGGGAGGAGGAGATGGGAGAGTTGGTGCTGAAGTTGCGGGTTGATCTGAGTCCGTGAGTCGCTGGGAGGATGAGCCGGAGATCATGGTGGCGTGCCGTTGGTGGTGCCACTTACCTGACCTACCTCACCCGCGAATTGCGGAACCAAGACAGCGGTATCCGCTTGACCCACTGGCGCGCAGGAAAACGGCCGCGGCTGTCAGGTGTGGGGAGCCGCGCCGAGACTGCGAAGGTGGCGACCGTCACCACCGCCACCATCGTCACCGCTAGCCTGCAACGGCACCGTGGCGAGGTGACTGTAGCACCCGGCAGGGGTGACGGTGTAGCCGCTCCCGATGGCGGTAGTGTTGGCCGGATCAGCACCGTCAACACCCTTACGGTGGCGGAGGTGGCGGAGGTGGCGATTCCGCGAATCCTGTCCGACGTCTTGCTGGAGTCACGTCTAATCGGTTAAGATGGCCTCAGACGATGACGGGACGCAGCCTGTGCGGCCGAGGGAGGTCCACGCGGCCGGCTGGAATGCCCCGACCCAACCTGCGTCAACGCTACGCCAGCGGTGCCGGGATGGCAGCCGCGATAGCCGCCGCCGCTCGAGCCTGCCGGCGATCGTATCGCGCCGTCGTCGCCACGCTGGCATGGCCGGCGAGGTAGGCGGCCGCAGATAGATCGCCTCCGCCGGCGGTAATGGCCGCCGACACGAACGCGCGGCGCATCGTGAGGGACAACCGGAACGCCCGCTGCAGCCGCGACACGCCCAATGGCGGCGCCTATGGCGTGGCCTGTGAGCGGCAGCGCAACGGCGTGCCCGTAGCGGTTGACGCTCAGCAGAAAAGCGCCTCCGGCGGCCGCGTCGTCGAGTTCTTGGCGCCGAACCGCTCGCCACTCCGCGAGCGCTGCCGAAGCCCAAGCCGCAACCGGAACCATGCGCGCCCTGCCCCCCTTGCCCCGCGTCACCGTGACGGCGCTGGCGCCGATGTCTGCGACGACGTCGGCAACCGTCACGCTAGCCGCCTCAGCGCGCCGCAACCCGGCGCCATAGAGGAGCGCCAACAGCGCCCGGTCACGCGCGCGGCGCGTCGGCATGGTGTCAGTGTCAACGGCGCACCAGAGCGCCGCCAGCGTAGCCGGATCTCCCGCATGCACCGTCGAGCGGCGCGGCGTCGGTTCGGTGCGCCCATCGCGCGGGCGCCTTATAGCTGCCGCCGCCGTGGCCGTCGCGGTGTCAGCCTCATCGAACGCAACCGCCAGCCGCAGAACGCTGCGCACGGCCGACAGGATGGCCGATACCGTCGCCGGCGCATAGACAGCGGCGAGCGCTGCGCCAAGCGTCAACACGTCAGCAGCCGTCACAGCACCCCACGGATAGACGCGGGCAACGCTGCCGGGCTCGCGGCTGCCGGCTGCAGCCCATGCGGCGGCCAGGGCAGAGCTCGCAACACCGTCGGGCTCTAAGCCGGCGCGGCCATCATCGAGCGCCTGGCGGGCAGCGTTGACCGCCTCAGCGCCGTGCGCCGCACCGGCCATGCTGACGGTTAGCACAAGCGCCGCCAGGTCGAGACGGCCCGCGCTCGCGCTGCGGCTGACACCGGGGGCGAGGTTGGCGGATAGGTAGTGCGCGACGGCACGACTGCCCCGTGACGCGTTGGACGCGATGATCGGCCCTGATGATGTCACGATGATCGGGGTGGGTATCTCGTGGTGCGGGGGGACGGACTCAAAGTTCATCCTCGTCCTCCTCGTCGTCTTCCTCCTCTTGTGACGGTTTCCTGAGCGGACACTTGAACCACAAGGTGTATCGGACCGTCTTCTGAAATTCGCCAACCGGAACCACGGACACCAGTTCCCAGCCGGAGAACCCGGTGAGAGTCAGGAAGCTGCCATACCTTTCAGGTGGTTGGTCAGCGTTGACCTCCTCAACCATGTACTCCCAGCGAACCATGCCCACCCCTGTCATCGAGTCAAGAGTACTATAAGCATATATTATAGTAGTGTGAGCAGCAGAGGCAAGGCTTCTAGGAGTGGGGTGGCGCCGCGCCGACGTTTCGAGCCTTTATGTAAGGATGCTCTACGCGCGCGCGCTGCGCAGCTCACGCACCCGGCCGCGTTGCGGCCGTGTGGGCGAACCGTGACGCCTACGCGGGGGGCACACGCGGCGCGTCGGCCGTGCGCTGGCCGGCCATCCTGGCCGCGTACGCATTGCGGGCGCTCACCTCGCCGGCCGTGCAAGCCTCACGACGACGGCGCGATACGATCAGCGCCAGGCGCGAGCGACAGCGGCGGCTATCCCGGTGCCGTGGACCTCGACGGCTAGCTGAGATGCTCGGCGACGCATCGAAATTGTCGCTATGGATTGGGATATCGGAATTGACCGTCAATGCGGGTGGTGTTGGTGTAAATTCCGGCAAGATAAAGGAGTTACGGAGGCAGTTGCTGTAAATTCCGGTAGAAACCGATAATATCTCCCGGCTCATCAGACATGGGTGGAATATCATTTAATGATGATATCGCAGGCCAATATAATCTCACAGACAATAACTGAAGAATAGTCCCCCAGCAAAGAAATATCCATGCCATTTTATTATTACCGCGTGAATGTCCAATTTCAAGCCATCCTATCTGAATGGATCCATAGTTAAGCACCATAAGGGCCAAGACGGTCATTGCCATGCCCGCGAGAAGCAAAAAGCCCGGAAGTGTGCTTGGCAACATTGTTTTTCTCCTCAAGCCTTATGGGGTAGCTACACGCCGACGCCAATCATCTAGCCATGTCATCACGACGTCAAGCCGATCGGCGCGGATGTTCTTATAGCTCGACACGCCGAACCGGCGGTACAGCTCCCCAAACCCCGATAAGGTTGCGGGCGCCTGCCGCTGGCGCTTCCGGCGCAGTGCTTAGGGCGGCCTCCAACCCCTACTCCCAACCCCCGGGTCGTCGAACTGTCCGCAGAACTTGCCGTCGGGGGTTTTGAGGTTGCGCAGCGATTCGACCATCGCGCGCCGTTGCGCCCCTGTCAACGGTGTAACCGTCCCTGCCATCGGCGTGCCCATAAGAACGGCCGTAACCATGCCGATGTAGAGCGGACCGGTGAACGAACCGGCGCCGTCGGCGTTCAGCGCTTCACATGTCATGATCTTAATGCCGGCCACCTCGTCTAGCGCCCCATCGCGTCGGTCATTTCGGTGGCTGATGCATTGATGTCCGCAAACTCACTGGTGGGGAACGGGGTTGCGGCGGCCGGAACGGCCGTTGTTACGGCCGGCGCCGCGCCGCAAGCGGTCACGGCAAGGGCAAAGAGGAGGGAACCCGCAAGGGCAGCGAAGCGACGCATGATGAGACATCCTTATTCGGCGGTCCGACTGCCCTCTGTGCGGACAACGGTGCCTAAGCTTGCACCGCAGTCGGCGCTTCCGTCAATGCGCCGCGGCCGTGACGGCCTAACCGGGCGGCGCCCGCCGAGAGGAGGCGGCTGACTTTGTTCACCCTTGGCCGCGGCAATACGGAGCTGCGCCACAGGTTGGACTAAGGCCTCCGCGCGACCGAAGCGGTGCGACGCAGGCATTGGCGAGCCAGGAGGGCGGATGTCGAGAGTTTCGCTCCACTGCTACGGAGACCCCGAGCTCGACGACGGCGCCGCCAACCGGAGCGAACCTAAGGGAGCCTCAGCACCCCCGGCTCTTATGACGTCATGCCGTCACGACGTCGAGTGCCGCGCCTGTCGCCTGAGTTAGTCCCGCAGCGCCGCCCGCGTGACATCGGACGCGTGAAACTCTGGCACATGGCCAGCCACAGTACGTCGGGCCAGACGTCGGCGCGAGCGTATTCCGTCCGATGGACGTCGCCATTGGCCAGCGTCGCCGCCCTGCCAGCCTGGCGCAAGCGCGGCCCCGCCCTCTTGCTTCTCGAACATCTGTTCGCGCATCCTTCCCGCCTATGCGCTCCTACGACCCGCCGCTTCCCATCCGCGCCCGCGTCGCCGTCGACGGCTCGCCGCATGCGTTCGTGCTGGACGGCGTGACCTACGTCGTCGAGACGATCGAGGAGGTCCGCGCGCCCGACCTCGACTGGTGGACGGCGATGCCTGCGAAGCGGATGTACTACCTCGTGACGACGAACCGCGGGATGGTCGCGGAGCTCGTACACGACGAGACGAGCGGGGAGTGGGGCGTGGCGCGGCGGTTGGATTGACGTGAACGGTCACCTACTGGCTATCCCCCAGCCGTCAAGCGCCGAAACACGCCGTCGAGGTGGTCGGGCAGTTCGGACAAGGAATAGCGCGGGCCTCCCGTCTGGGTCTCCGAGGCGAACATCTCGATCATCCCCACCTTCGTTTCCACGTCGTACTCCCCCAGCGCTTCGTCGAGCAGCAGGTAACCGGCCTGCCCGTAGCGCGAGTCCTCCTCGTCGTATCCCGGGATGAACAGGTACAGGCCCACTTCCGTCTTGGACGTCAATAGCGAGTACTGGACCGTCGCAGGGTCGACTCGGATGCCCCCGAACTCGATCACGTTTACCAGGGCACGCCTCGGCCGAAACGCGACCACACGCCACCGCGGCATCGCCGGGGCAGCGGCCGCCAAGAGGCGGACGGTGTCGAACGCGCGCGTGATCCCGCCGGCGCTTATCACGAACTCCCGCTGACCGTCTTCCACAGGTCCGAACTCGAACGTCAGGTCCGGATCCACTTCGTTCATCGCCGCGGTCAAGATGTCGAACGTCGGCTTCAGATCCTGCTCGAAGTGAAACAGCCGCTCGTCGTTGGCCGTGAACCACTGCCAGAAGCGGCCGACGGCAGCCGGCGCGTCCTTTGTCATGGGCCCATTCCTCCCGTTAGAGCTCGATCGCCCCTCGCCGACTCGCCCGCGACGCGGCCTTCACGAGCCGGCCGACGACCCAGACGCCGCGCTCGAACTCCCCCGAAGCCATGTCCTGCACGCCCTTCTCTCCTGGAAGCTCAAGGTCGTACTGGCGCTTCCGGTAGATCAGGTGTGCGGGGGTGGGTCGGGTAGGCCCTCGAACACGAACGTCACCTCCGCGTCCTCCCCCTCGTCCGGAAGATCCATCAGTCCCACCATGCCGAGGGACTCGTCGCCCCGCCACAACTCAACGTCGTAGTCGGGATTCCCGTGTGCTGGTCTCAGGTCGTCCACTCCGTCCCTCCCTAGCCATATGTGATCCGTGTCGCTCTCTCCGGAGCCGCTGTCGGGATCCAGAACGTCACGCGCTCAGTCTCCACCTCGAACCGACAGCCTGTCGCATCGGTAAAGCCGCCCGTGCCACCGCGGTCGACCGTCTCGCAGGCGATCTGCAACAGCGCTGACGGGATGCTCGGGAAGCGGCTCTCGCCGTGTTCGTTCCCCTCCCGAACGTCAGCCTACGTGACGACCATCTTGGTCGCGCCCTTGGGATCGGTTCTTCGCTCAACGGCTGCCCATGCCTCGGCGTCGGCGCGTCGGATCAGCCACGTTCGAGCGCCGACGCGCTTCGCCGCAAGCCCCCCGAGCCGATCACACGGCGTACATGGGCATCACTGACGCCCATCACCTCAGCAGCCTCGGCCGCGCTGAGGAGCTCGTCGGGCGTGCCGGGGATCCTGACTGCCATGAGTCCACCCCTGTCGTTTGCAGGTCGTCGTGCACCGAGTATACCCTCCTCTCGATTGCGACCCTGTCGGGTCGCGGTTGTCTGCGGACGAGGCGCCAACCCCACTGGGCCGGCGCCTCGCTTCGCGTCCGGGCTCAATCCCTGTACGGATCCGCGACGTCGGCTCCGGCCATAGCCACGCCGATCGGCCGCAGCGTGTGCAGGATCCGGATGGACGCCGCGTGCGCCTCGAGCACGTCGGGCAGTCGGCGATACGCGTGCGGCGACTCGTCCAGCCCGCCGCCGCGCAGCGTCACGCCCTCGCGCTCCAGCCACTCGGCCATCATGCCCGGGCTGACGGCGCCGCGGCTTACCTGCCGACGGTTGGCGCCCCAGCCCTTGTACTTGCCCGCGGCGGCGGTGCGGCTCATCACTCGGCCCGCGCCATGCACGGTCGACGCGAACGTTGCGGCCGCGTCGTCGGAGGCCACGCCCTCGAGGATGACGCTGATGTCGCCCATCGAGCCGCCGACGAACCCGCGCTGCCCTGGGAAGGCCGGCGTCGCGCCCTTGCGGACGACCCACACATCGCGGCCGCCGTGGGATTCGAGCCAAGCGAAGTTGTGGTGGTTGTGCACCTCATCGAGGACCTGGGCGCCGAGCAGCTGGGCGACGCGCTGGCTCACCCAGTCGCGGCCGGCGTAGGCGAACCGGCCGGCCAGCGTCATCGCGGCGATGTACTCGCGGCCGAGGTCGCTGTCCTGCTGCAGGAGCACCGGGTCGACGTTGATCCCGTCCCGACCGCCGCCAGCCTGGACGTAGTGGGTTGCCAACTTGTGCCCAAGGCCGCGACTACCGAAGTGGACACCGACCCATGTGCGGCCCTGCTCGTCTTCGAAGAGGTCGACGTAGTGGTTGCCGCTACCGATCGTCCCCAGCTGGAGCCGCGCCATCTCTTTGTGTGGTGCGACGGAGTCGAGGCGCCAGGCCGGATCGTCGTCGAACAGCGCGTGGTCCGGCGCGTCGGGGTTCTGGCGCCCGACGCCGAACTCGAGCGCGCACCAGATGTCGTCCATGATCGTCTCGATCCGGGCCCGCACCTCGGCCGCCGGTATGTCGAGCAGCACGGCCTTGTTCCCGCAGGCGATGTCGTATCCGACGCCGCTCGGCGAGATGTGCTCGCCATATGCGATTACACCCCCGACCGGCACCGCGTAGCCGAGGTGGTGGTCGGCCATGAGTGCGCACCCGACCACGTCGTCGTGGCGAGCGCAGTTGACCATCTGGGCCAGGGCCTCCGGCTGCAGGTCGCCCCACACCGGCACACCGTCGATAAGCTTCATGTTCCTCGCTCCTCTCGACGGTCAAGAAGAATAGGGGACCGAGCCGGCCGCCCGGCCCCCTTCGGTATTACTACGCCACGTCGGCCGCGACGGCGAGTGCACCCGCCCGCCCTGGCAACTCGGCCCGGAGCTCCGCGTGCCACCCGCGGCGCCTTGCCCCGGTCCCGTACATTTGCCGGCGGGACATTAGGCCGCGGTTCATCGCGATCCACTCGGGGATCCACGCGCCGTGGGCGGTGTAGCGGACGGTGGAGCGGGGACCCAGAACGTCTTGCCGTAGACATCGGCATCGCCGGGCCGTACGGTGACGGGGCGCCGATCGTCAACGCGCACCGTGGCGCTCAAGGGAAGCGCGGCCACGGACGGCGTCTACGAATCGGTCAACCTCTACCTCTGCGACACGGAGCCGATGCTCTGCAAGTCGGGCTATGTGACGATCCGCCCGTACGACGTCGCCGTGAAGGCCGTCCCGTTGGCCACTCGCACGATCGCCCCGACGAGATCGTCGTGTCCAGCGACGGCGACATCGTCGGCGATGACAGGGCTCCGGCGCGCTAGCTTGTGGCCGCGCTCGGCATCGCCCGCGTCGGTCCGATCGCACCGCGCTGGCCGACGCGGTGGGGTCCGCTGTGTAACGCCGCGCGCGAGTTGGCACTGCGGATCGTCTAGCTGTCACGCACGTCATGGGCAGTCCCGTCCGGCGCGAACCCGACGCACGGCTACGTCGTGACCGGACCGGCGGAGATGCCAGCGTACGGGCTGGACGTCGACGCCTACACGTGCGAGTGTACCTGGGCCAGCCCGCACGGGCCGGACGATCGGCAGGGGGTGGGCTGCAGGCGCGTCATCGCTGTGGTCGATCGTCACTTGGACTAACTCGGGCGGCACGGGCGGGCCGCGAAGCGCGTGGCAAACGGGGCAGGTTCGACGGCGGATCCTGCCCCGCTGGCGGCCCTATGCAACACCACAATTGCAATAGTGTTCGCCATGCTTCCAACCTGACCCCATCCAATTGTCAAGCCTGAGCCTACCTCACCCGCGAATTGCGGAACCAAGACAGCGGTATCCGCTTGACCCACTGGCGCGCAGGAAAACGGCCGCGGCTGTCAGGTGCGGGTGGGCCGGGGTGAAGCCTTCGTAGGGCGGGGGTGACCGTCACCACCGCCACCATCGTCACCGCCAGTCTGTCGTCGTGCGTCATGCGGTGACGGTTACACCCCGTGCGGTGGCGGTAGCCTCATCACCGGTGACGGTCGGATTGGCTCGACGTTCATCGGTTCACTCTGTCGCAGTGACGATGGTGACGGTAGTGACGGTTCCGCTCACCAACTGGAATATGCCCTTGAGCATCCGGCGTTTCTGCCAAACGCTCCAGGCACCGGGACTCAGCCATCGCCGCCGGGGACAACAGAGGCTGCGGGCCGGAGTTGATCTAAACCTCCGCCTGCCTAACCCAGCGACGCACGGATTGCCGCCACGATGAGCGCCGCGGACCTCGCCTACCGGCGATCGGATCGCCCAAGTAAAAGCATGTCGGCATGACCGACAAGGTTGACGACCGCTTGTGAACCTCCGCTTGTCCTGGCAGCCGCCGAAGTGGAGCCGCGCCGTTGATCGTGCTGCACAACCAGGGCGCCGGCCACCCGAGTACTTCGCCCAGCTGACCGCAACGGTTGCCGAATTCTCTGTCTGACTGGACCAACTGCTGCGGGGGAAGGTCACAGCACTACACGCACGACAAATGCGGTAACGAAGACCCTGGGTTGCTTTACTTCCCGACATGCCCTCAATCTCCGAGCCTAGCATTATGGGGAGTCCAGTGCCCGGATGGGCCGGCAACCCGAAGATCGCGGGCAGCGCAGGCGTCCAGTGACCCGGATATCGTGCCGGCGGTCAAAGTGGATTGAGGTCATCTGACGTACGCCTTGCGCCGCGCGACTGAGTGGCGCATCCTTCTTGCCCGTGTCCCGCATCATAGCGCTCGTTCTCGCCATTTTACTTCTCCCGGCTGCCGTCGTGGCCATGCCATCGCCCAGGGTGTACTTACTTTCAGAGGGACCCGCAATGGGTTTCGTCAAACGCATGCTCAATGACCCGAACAGCGTATAGCGGAAAGGCCGTCCTGCTGGAGGCTGGAGGAAGCGCCAGTCGCCCCAGTTTCCGATCGCCCGCCGAAGCGGGGCAACTCCAGTTTGCCTGTTCGGTCGCAAGGGATTACGCTGGTCTGGCGTGGGCCATCGGAACTTCTGTGAGGCGGGACCATGATGCAAGTACTGTTCCGGGCCTTAGAATTGCCGGGCGCGGGAGCGCATTGGATTTGGCGTCGCCGAAAGCTTTCGGCACTAACGGCCGCCACCGTTCTGTTCGTATATCGTGTGATCGACACACACAGTGCGGATTGGACAAGCATTGCAGTATACGGAAAGTCGGTATGGGATTGGCTGGGCCTTCTGATCATCCCCGTGATGCTTGCTATTGGTGCTTGGCTACTCTCCGAGCGAAGGACGGCTACTGATAGGGAACTAGCTTCGCGTCGGGAACAAGATGAGGTTTTTCGTGTGTACTTGGACCGCTTGGAAAGCCTCCTATTGGATAATGAGTTGCGGAATTCGCAGTTGGATTCTGAAGTCCGACATGTTGCGCGTGCAAGGACACTTACCGTCCTGCGGCAGTTGGCTGGGGATCGCAAGCGTGAAGTAGTGCAGTTCTTGTCTGAGTCGGGGCTTATTCAGTCTACGGACGATACATCGCCCGTTATTTCGCTACGTGGATCGAGCCTAGTCTTGGCAGATCCCTCTACGACGAAGCTTCATGGAGTGGAGTTTGATACCGCTGACATTAGCTTCGCGGATCTGCGCGGGGCAGATCTTCGAGCAGCGACGTTGCGTAGAACGGACCTAACAGGAGTGGATTTCACTGCCCCGAAGTCGCAGTGGGTAGGAATGGCAAATTCATGGCTTGGGACTCTGGTTGTGCGAATCATAGAGTGGACCAGCAACATCGACTCGCGGCTCGGTAAGATGGGTCTAGACGGAGCAGATTTGAGCGATGCAGATCTTACAGGGGCTAATTTGGGACACGCTGACCTTCGTGGTGCGAACCTGCAACGGGCCAAACTCTGTGAAGCGGCCCTGTTAGTGGCGGATCTGAAAGGCGCGAATCTCGCTGGTGCGAATCTAGCCGCAGCGGTGCTGTGGCAATCAGATGTCCGCAATGCCGACCTGCGCAACGCGAACCTAACCGACGCCAACGGAACTGGCGCGAATGTTGAGGAGCTAACCTAGAAGGGGCGGAACTCCGCAGAGCCGACTTGGCGGATGCTCGGGGTATTACTCAGGAGCAACTTGACACCACCCTCTCTTACAAAGGTGCGCTGACACCTTTCGGCCTCAAGTCGGCGAGTCCATGGGAGTAGGTACGGAGGAACTTCAGGAATCCTGTGCCCTCATTGCGACGTTGCGCAAACGCTGGTTTGCTTTACCGGCCGGCCGCAGGGCGTCGAGCCCTTTGTCGTAGAAGGAAGAAGGGCCTATCTGCCTGCGCCACCAGGATCCGTATCGTGGTCGTCAGTCGGCTCAAAGTTGCGCCAAGCGACTCAGCGGTGTGCCTGGCTCAAGACATCCCGACGAGCCGCTGCCGGTACTCCGCAGAATACGTCGTGCGCCAACGTCTCATCCTGGCCGCCTTCTGGCTCCCGCCATGTGAAGTGTCCGCGAATGCGGGCAACTCCAGCCTTTGGTCACGTCCGGCGAACATACAGGGGACCACCGGACGCCATGAGTTTCGGAATCGAGTCTGACGGTGGGGGGCTGGCGTCTGTCCGAGCCGGCGGGTTGCCTGCGTGAAGAAGCGGGAGTACCTTCAACAACCGCCGGCGGCGCCACTGACCAAGGACGGATACGAACCAGACCAGAGGGGTAACGACATTGTGAACCGATCAACAGTCCACGCCCGTGTCCTTCTCGCGGGCATAACGGTCCTGATGGTCGTTGCTCCGGGCGGCGGCTCGACTGGTAGTCGGCCACGCGTGTCTGCTCACACCACCATGGGCGACAGTGATACTATCGCTTTCGTGGCTACAGATAGCGGTCTTGAGACATATCGAGTAGACTCGACATCCGGTCTAATACCTTTGCAACATGGTGATCCTGAATATCCAGGGCCTGCGGTCGATGTGGTGGTCAGGACAACTAGTGACAACAGGAGTTATGCCTGGGTTGCCGCTGGATCAAAGGGATTGCGCGTTTACGACGTATCGGTGCCATCTACCCCAAGGCTGGTGATGGAGTCTCAACCACATGCGCTCGCCGAAACGACGAGCGTTGCTTTCTGGAATCACGGAGGCCTCGCCTTAGTCACATGGATGGGGTGCCCATTAGATATTGCCACGCCCGGCAATCCTGCAACCCCATGTGGCGGCGGTCTCGACATCTACTCCGCATTGGGTTCTCCAAGCAATTATGAACGCGTCGGCCACACAGAGGATAACTTCTATCATGTTCAGTCTGTGGCCGCTGATGACGCGGGCACTGGTAATCTCTATCTCGGCTGGACATATTGCCTTATCAATGATTGTCTTCATGGCCTGACCAGTATTCACGCACAAGATATCACTGCGCTCCCAGCCTTAGTAAGAGGCGCTGCGGCATACATAACATCGGGAACAGAAGCGATAGATATACTTGAGGGCGAAACGCCCGTCACAGGCGCGCCGTTCCGGCGCGCGTATGTGGCAGGTGGAGAAACTGGAGATGGAGACATATCAGTCGTAGATATTCTGGATCCGTCCAATCCGAAAACGCTTGGAACCATTGAAACGGGAGGTTCCGCCGAGGACGTTGCTGGAAGAGCGCTGCCGATCGTTTCATTGCCGATGGCGCGGAAGGCCTCAAGTGGGACACCTTCTTCTTTCCTGTTCTGTGGCACCAGAACCGGAAATCAGCCTTCACGAATACGATGTTCGCCAGGGGCGTGTTCGTACGCCCTAACTCTGACGATGTCTTTGTGGCTGGTGGCCGAGATGGTCTACAGTGGTACACCACCCAGGGTGCGGGCGACACTCCGGTGCTCCTCAGCCAGGTCGCGACTTCTGGATTCGCGCGACGAGTATTTGTGTCCGACATACCTCATTTTCAGCCCACTCCTACGCCGACAGCCACAGCGACCCTGACAAGTATTCCAATCGCGACGGATACTCCCAGGGCAACCAATACGCCGGTCCCTGGACCATGTACTGATAGTGCTAACCCTTCCGACTTCGCGATCTCCGTGGCCCTGGCGAGGCATTCGACGCAAAAATCACCATTCGGAACACAGGGACGTGCACGGGATACGAACGGCGGCTACTACCTCCGTCCCAATAAGGCGGACATGCTAGGTGCGAATCGGGATTGGCCGCTGCAGCAACGCACGAGTGCTGGTGCGGGTGTGACGTTCTATGTGCAAATGTCGGCGAAAGACTCTCCGGGCGTGTACGAGCCGGAATTCGTGCTCATGCACAATGGCACCGCGCTAACCGGCATTATCAAGGTGGTCGTCACGGTCGGCGGGGGCAGTGCACTGATCGAGCGGACCCTTCCGACTTCGCGATCTCCGTGGCCCCTGGCGAGGCATTCGACGCAAAAATCACCATTCGGAACACAGGGACGTGCACGTGGGATACGAACGGCGGCTACTACCTCCGTCCCAATAAGGCGGACATGCTAGGTGCGAATCGGGATTGGCCGCTGCAGCAACGCACGAGTGCTGGTGCGGGTGACGTTCTATGTGCAAATGTCGGCGAAAGACTCCCCGGGCGTGCTTTCGGCCAACCGGGTCGGGCTGCTCTCGCCACGACAGAGTGGGGGTTCCGGGTAGGAATAGCGCGGCCCACCTGCTCCGATGATGCTCAACTGGTTGACCAGTCTCCAGGATCCATTGTACTGGGCTATGGCGAGCACCGATCGATCTACTTCCAGGTCCGCAACACCGGTACCTGCGTGTGGAACGAGAGCGAAAACTATTACTTGAAGTCCATGTCCTCCGGTGAACTCCTAGGCGCAGAACCCTTGCGACCTCTTCGTACGAGCATTCAGCCTCAGCTCCAACTCCGCTTCACCATCGACCTTCAGGCGACATCTAGGCCCCAGACTGTTCATTCGGCTTGCGACTCTACCACAACGCAACGGGCTTCGGTCCCACGATGAACGTTGACGTGGAAGTCCGCAACGGCGGCGGTGGCGACAAGAGTCCAAATCAAGTCGCGGTGATGGTGCACGGCTACGGCGGTGGGCCTGGGGGCACAGAGCATAGCTGCGAGAATCCACGCCGCAGGTCTTCGACGGAGGACCCGAAGTCGGACGAGTTCGGATTCGTCGCCAAGGCGTTCGCGGATGCCGGATACGACGTATGGTTTGCATATTACACAACCAGCTATCTGAGCACGCCGTCTCTCGAAGTAAATGCTCGATGCTTGCATAATCAGATCGCCTATATCTTGAAAAGATTAGACGCTACACGCGTGACATTGGTAGCTCATAGCATGGGCGGGTTGGTGAGCCGGGCGTACATTGAAGGCTCGGAGTTTGAGAGGCCGATGGATGTTGAGCGACTCATTACTCTCGGCACACCCCACAAGGGAATCCCTAATTTCATACTCGATGGACTCGTGGTCTTTTTAAAGGGTTCGTTCTGGTTTTTGCCAAATTTCGCAACCAAAGACTGCACGTCGTTGGCTACATACGGCCCATGCCAGATGCGAGAATCCTATGTCACACACTTCTTCAATAAGTCCCACTCGCCACGAACCGACTTGCGATACGATTTGGTCGGAGGTGACGCGGACGAACCTGTATCAAAAGCAGCCTTTTCTGGGGCGCAGAATGACGGCCTCGTTTCGGTGGAGAGTGCATCAAGAGTTCTTTCTGGGTCGCTCATTCACAACTGGGTGACAACTGCGAGCCACTTTGATTGGCGCGTGTTCAAGACGCCATCGTACTTTACCGAAGGTCCACCCTATCGCTGTATGAAGGCGCTGTCTGCGCCACAAAAAAACGGCGGAGATGGCTGCAACTTGATCTCGCCGACGTTATCCGTATCGCATAAACTGCTTTCAACCATGCAGACACCGGCGCGGGGCCCTCGTGGAGTAGTGTCACTGCCTATTCGATATGGCACGTCGTACGCCGGGGATCTAGTGACATTGCCGTTCATCATCGACGGGACGGATGCCACTCTTATCGTCCAGATGGACAGGGATTGCAATTTCGAGTGGAAATTGCCTGGCGGGCAATCGGTGGATGCCAGTACCCTTGGGACAATTCTGCCCGGCGCGCAGTACACGTGGGAATCGGTCAACGGAACCTTCGTCGCCGCATACAAGATACCTAACCCGCCGCCGGGAGAATGGCACGCAATCATTCGCGATGTTGGCAGTGATCTCCACTACATCGTCACTGGTCAGCTGACTACTGCAGTCGCACTCAGTCTAGACGATCTTTCGGCGGGGTCTCCTGGCGGCGACGTTGCGGTGAGGGCGTTGCTAACTGCATCCGGTGCACCAATCGTCGATGCCGAAGTCACGGCAATGCTGATCGACGACCGGACCGAGTCACAGGCCCGATTGCGCTCGAATGGCGATGGAGTCTATTCGGGCATAATCAATGCTCCGCCGACTCCGGGCATTTACTATGTCCGCATAATTGCCCGAGGTCGGTATGATGGTGTTCAGTTCGAGCGCGAGTCGGAGGTATCGCTCCTAGTGATGGATCCCCGGAGTGCGGTTACGGGATCTGCCCTCAGACGAGGCACTGGATGTCAATGGTAACGGCAAGTTCGAGGTGCTACGGGTTCAAATTCCTCTGACAGTGACACAGGCGGGGCGCTATCAGTGGCAGGCCACATTGCTGTCCAATACGGGAGAGATCATTAGCCAGCGGCAGCGGACGCAGGATGTGCTCCCTGCGGATGTTACCGTTGACTTTTCGGGCCTCGACGTCATGGCGTCGGGGATCGATGGGCCATATGTTGTTGTCTTCCGTGTGTCAGATGCCGAAACCTACGAGCCCTTCCTTGACGAAGATCCGATCATGCTCACGGCGGCGTACAATGCGAGCGATTTCGAGCCGGCGTCTACGATCCAGCCGAGCGACCCAGGTTGCTTCCCCTCGCCGCCGCCAGTAGCGACCGCGCCGGCGGATGCCGGGAGATCGTCTTCGACGACACAGCCACCGGTGTCCTTCAAGGCCCGACCGATCTGTACGCCATCCAGCCCTCCGGTGTTGGCAGGCGGCAGCTGACGAACACGGACGACATGGCCGAGGCGCAGCCGAGCTGGTCGCCCGATCGACGCAGTGTGGCCTACACCGGCAGTTTGGTCGGCGACGATGCCAATGCCTGGGGCATATGGGTACTGAACGCGGCGACGGGCGAGCGACGGCAGCTTACTAGCGGCCCCAACGACTTCGAGCCGGACTGGCGGCCAGACGGCGCATCGATCCTCTTCACCAGGATAACGCGGACGGGCAATGCCATCGCCGCCGCCGAGTTGGCCGTTGTGGCGCCGGACGGCACGGGCTATCGCCCGATCGTACGTCTATCCGACGGCTCCGGGACGATCGGCAACCCGTCATGGTCGCCGGACGGGAGGCGGATCGCGTTCACTTTGGCCCGTGCACTGGACGGCGGCGAGCTCTATGTGGCGAATGCCGACGGCACTGAAACGCGCCGGTTGCTGGCCCACGGCGGCTGGGATGACATCGACTCCCGTTGGTCGCCTGACGGCCGCTATCTCGCGTTCGCCTCTGGCGCGAACCAGGCCGGCCCTGTGGTGCACGATATCTGGCTGATGGACCTCACTACTGGAATTGTGGGTACCGTCGCCCACCATGCGCTGTGGAATCTACGGCGGCCGACATGGTCGCCTGACGGCAGAAGGCTTGTGTTCGCCGCCCATTACCAAGACTCTCCGCCCGCTGGTCGCTGTTCGCGGTGCCGGCCTTTGGCGGCGAACTTGTGGGGCCGATCTCGAGCGGAGTCGAGCCGGATTGGTCGAGCACCGCGATCGGCGGATTCCCAACGCCTATGCCGGGCGCCACTGCCCCCAGGCCGACGCCTCTTGCGCCCCCGCCATTCCCGACGTCCCCACCACCAGAACCGACCGTTGCTGGCGCGCCTCCGACGAATCCAGTCCCGCCGACGTTCCCGGCGATGACTCCGACCGCAACGCTTACCCCGCTCAGGACATCGTCGCCGACTTTCCGGGCACCACAGAGAACTGCTACCGCCACTGTAGGGCCGCCAACGCAGGGCGGCCGAGCCTTCTTCCATTCGCCCTGAGAGGGGAGGCCTTTGCGGTCACGGTTATTGAAGATCAGAGCTTCGAAGGCTCATTCCCACCGCCAAAGTGGCAAGTTGGTGACAGCGGCGCGCCGCCAGGGCAATATACGTGGGCGCGCACGACATGCACGGCAGCCCCTGGTGGTGGGAGCGCGAGCGTCTGGTCGATAGGTGGCGGCACGGTGGGAGGAAGGCTGGGCTGCAGCGGCACGTATAGCGCCTGGTCTGAGAGCGACCTCATCTACGGTCCGATTGACGCATCCGTCTTCGGCGGAGGCATAGACGTGCAGCTTCATTTTAAGTTCGATCTAAACAGCGTCACCGACTTCCTGGTATGCGCCACCGATCCGGGCGAGCCCAGTGGACTCGCCTGCTTCGGCGCCGGCTCTGGGTTCACGCAGATCGACTGGAGCTACTTCGAGCGACGGTTGGACTTCCCGAACGCCGCAGGCAGCGCGCCCGTCTACGTGCTGATTCGGTTCCGCGACCGCGATCCAGACGCAACCTCGCCTCACCATGGGGTAAATGTCGATCGCGTTGTGATTCGTGGTATCTCGCACGGGCGCTAACCAGCAGACCGATAGTGGAGGGGTTGCGGCCGGAGGCTGGCTGTCTAATCCAATGAGTTGGGCGGCTTCCGCGGCCGCTTAGCGACCATTCCTTTTCCGTAGCTACGATGTGATCTTCCTCGGTATCTGTCGCCTTTTCTGCACCGCTATCTGTCGCCGGTCGGCCATTGTGGACGTAGGCCCGGAGCGATTGTGATGGCAGAGATTGCTTGGCAGTCCGATCCTCTCCAGCCTCGCAGAGCCGACAGTCAGACCGCCATCAGCGGCCTTTGCTCAATGCCGGCGAAGCGTGACGGGTAGAAATAGCGGCCCGCAGTCGACGATGGCATAGCCGGCGACGTTGTTGTCTTCCCGTTCGTCTCGCGCACTTCATTGGCGGCATCAATTACTGGCTGTTCGCGTGGCACCGTACTTAGGGCACGCACCGCAGCTTCCCCGCCGCCAGTCCGTCGAAGTCGATCCCAGGTGGTTCAACTCCAAATGGCCCCGCATCTCCTCTACCTTGATTGACCACGCACAATCGGCTGCCGTAGCATCCACCCTCTATGTAGCCGAGGAGGTCTGGTCGCGCTTGTGCGACCGCGGATCGCGCTGGAACCAGAACGATGACCGCGTGACAGACGATAAGCGTAGCTAGCAGCAGTTGTGATCGCCCGATCATCGTGGCCTCCGATCTTAGTTAGCGATTGCCCTCAGCGGCCAGTCTATAGCCACCCGGTCCACACGTCAATCCACTTCCCAGAACGTCCCTTCTGTGTAGTATACTGGTCGATATGAAATCCAAGCCACTCGATGACGCGCCAAGGGCATCGACCGGATCGCCGACAATTCACGTCACGAAGGAACGGCCTGATTCCGGGGCCGAAATCGTGGCCGTTCCGGCGCTCGACATCGCCGCGATCCCCGATCGCCTGAGCGTCTGGATGGAGCGCTACCAGACGTTTGCCGTCGCCGGAAATCGCTCGCCGGCGGTGGCCACGAAGATCGCCCTGCATCTTGGGCGCTTCCGTACATTCTTCGAGGATGCCTACGGACACGACCGGCTTTCCGTCTGCCTGCAGCGCGATGTCACCGCTTGGCAGCGAGCGCTTGTCGCCCTGAACCTGGCACCAGCGACCGTCAACAACCACCTGGCCTCGCTCTCGGCCTTCACGTCATGGGTGTACAGCGTGGCGCCCGGCCTGTTTCCGCAGGGGGTCCGACCAGGAGTGTCCGGAGTTGGGATTGCCGCCCTGGAACCACGCTCGCTTTCCGAGGTTCAGGTGCGCTCCTTGAGAATCTGGCGACCGGTTGCCCAAGCTGGCCCACAAGAGAGGCCGCCGCTGGGCCGCCCAGGAGAGAGCGAGCCGCATACGTACCGTCGACCCTGGCGGGATCGGGCGCTCGTGTTCCTACTTCTTTCAACCGGCCTGCGGCGCGCGAGGAAGTGCGCCTCAACCTCGACCAGGTCAGGCCCCGCACGGCTGAGGCCTTGCGGCGCGCAAAGCGATCCACGATCACAGGGTGCTGGGCAAGGGCAAGAGTCAGCGCACGGTGTTCCTGTCGGCCGATGCCAGGACGGCTCTCGCCGACTACCTGGAGAAGGAGCGCCAAGGCGACGTGACGGAAGGCCGCCGACGCGCTCTTCCTGGTCCCCGAAGGCCTTGGCGCCGGCGGGATGACGGACGGCTGTCGGTGCGAGCGATCAATCGGGTTCTGAGTACATCGGTCGACTGCACGACGCCGAGGTGCCTGGTGCCGGCCGGCGAGTGAGTCCGCTGCGACCACACGATCTGCGGCACACGTTCGCATTCCTGCTCTCTCGGGCCACGAATGCCGACGCCTACGAGCTCGAACGGCGGCTGGGTCATCGTTCGGGCCGTTACATCAGCCGCTACACCAACCCACCGGAGGCGGTGGCAGCCGGGTACGTGGAGGACTTGTGAACCTGGCGGAGCTGTCGGAGGCCGAGCGAGAAGCAGGCCCTGCTTCGCTCGCGCTTTTTGCGACCCCATCTTGAAGATGGCCATTCGGCACATCAGACGGCCGTCGACGCCAACATCTCGATGCGCACCGTTCAGCGATGGGCGCGATCGTACCGGACGCATGGGCTATCCGGGCTCGTCCGCAAGCCCCGCTCCGATCTGGGACAGCGGAAACTGCCGGACGATCTCGTGCGCTTGATCGAGGGCCTCGCACTGCGGCGGCCGCCTCTAACCGCCACAGCTGTCTGCCGGCTGGCCACCGAAGTGGCCGAGCAGCAGGGCTGGCCATTCCCAGCTACCGAACGGTCTACGACATCATTCGGCACCTCGACCCGGCGCTCACCACCTCTGCCCACGAAGGCGACAAGGCCTACGCCAACACCTTCGACCTGATCTACCGGCGAACGGCCGATCGCCCGAACGAGATCTGGCAGGCGGATCACACCCTTCTGGACATCTGGGTGCTGGATCACCGGGACCGCCCAGCTCGGCCATGGCTCACGGTCAGTCCTGGATGACTACAGCCGAGCCGTCGCCGGCTACGATCTCAACCTCGGTGCACCGTCGGCGCTGAACACGGCGTTGGCTCTACGCCAGGCGATCTGGCGCAAGGGCATCCGCATTGGCACATCTGCGGCGTCCCCGACATCTTCTACACGGATCATGGCAGCGACTTCACGTCGCGTCACCTGGAACAGGTGGCCGCCGACCTCAAGATGCGGCTCGTGTTCTCCACCGTCGCCGTCCCCCGAGGCCGCGGCAAGATCGAGCGCTTCTTCGAAACCGTCAACCAGCTCCTGTTGTGTCAGCTGCCCGGCTTCGCACCAGCCGGCACACCGCAGCCGACACCGATGCTCTGCCTGTCCGATCTCGATGAGCGCGTGGGCCGGTTTGTCGTCGACGAATACCAGCAGCGGATACACGGCGAGACCGGGGAGCGCCCTCAGGAACGATGGGTGAACGGCGCCTTCATCCCACGCCTGCCAGCGACACTGGAAGAGCTTGACTTCCTGCTCCTGACTGTCGCCACCGCTCGGAAGGTGCACCCGGACGGCATTCACTTCCAAGGCATGCGCTACCTGGACCTGACCTTGGCAGCCTACGTGGGAGAGGCCGTGACCATTCGCTACGATCCTCGTGATCTGGGCGAGGTGCGGGTGTTCCATCAGGACCGCTTCCTGTGCCGGGCCGTCTGCGCGGAACTGGCCGGCGAGACGATCGCGCTCAAGGACCTCATCCGTGTCCGACGGCAACGCCGCCGCGAACTGAAAGGCACCCTTGCCGAGCGAGAGCGGCACGTGGCCGTGTTCATCCAGAGCCCCAAACCCCTACCGGCGGAGAGAACCGAGGACGAGCCACCGTCGCCCGAAGCCCCGCGTCGATTGAAGCGCTACGTGGATGACTGATACGGAGTCGGGCTTCGTCGCCACCAAAGAGCACCGGCGCTTCGTGGAGTTCTGCGAGGCCTGCCGGCGGCACCGATACATCGGCCTCTGCTACGGCCCTCCCGGCGTGGGCAAGACGCTGTCGGCTCGGACGTACGCCCGCTGGGACGTGTTGGAGCCCTTCTTGTCGCGCTACGTGCTCGGCGATGAGCCGCCACCGGGCGTCGATGACTGCTTCACCGTCTTCTACACACCCGAGGTCGCCAACACACCGCGGTCGGTCGATCGCGGCCTTGGCGTGCTCTTCCTCCGTTTTCCCCTGTACCTCTCCGAAACCAAGGCCGGCGAGTCGTACCCCACCACCAAGGAACTGGCTGCCAGAGTGCAGCTGGTGATTGTTGATGAAGCCGACCGGCTCAAGATGGCGAGCCTGGAGCAGTTGCGAGACACCTACGATCGGGGGCGGTTCGGCATGGTCTTGATCGGGATGCCGGGGATGGAGAAGCGGCTGGCCCGCTACGCCCAGCTGTATTCACGCGTGGGGTTCGTTCATGCCTACCGGCCGCTCGGCGCTGAAGAGGTCGGCTTCGTGCTTGGACGTCATTGGCAGCAGTTGGGGTTGAACGTCTCGGCCGAGGACTTCACCGATGCCGAGGCGATGGCGGCGGTGGTACGCATCACCGGGGCAACTTCTGGCTGATCCACCGGCTGCTGGCCCAGGTTCAACGCATCCTGGAGATCAACGAGCTGAAGACGGTCACCCGAGAGGTGGTCGAAGCCGCCCGGGAGGGGCTGGTCATCGGGCCTGTGTGAGACTGTCCGACAACCACACGCGACAGATACCGCGGCAGACACGGCGACAGATTCCGGGGAAGATCACACTACGAGAAGGCTTTGGCGAAAGGGTTAGAACCGAGTAAGGCAAACGCTCCTTTAGCTAACTCGCCCCGAGATCGCCGGTCGCTCTGTCGTTTGCTCCTTGACAGCCGGTTAGGCAAGGCGTTAAGATTATCAAAGTTAGAAATTATCTCGCGCGGCTGACTTCTCAGACGGCGCGGGGATCCCAAGGGCATACATATGTTAATTGGATACGCGCGGGTCTCGACCGAGGACCAGAATCTCGATCTCCAGGTCGACGCACTCACGAAGGCGGGGTGCGATCGGATCTTCGAGGATCGGCTGAGCGGCGCGGTTGCACAGCGACCAGGGCTTGCGGAGGCGATTGCCTTCGCCCGCGAGGGGGACACGCTGGTGGTGTGGCGTCTGGATCGCTTGGGGCGCTCGCTCAAGAATCTCATCGAGGTAGTCGGGTCGCTTGAGGATCGTGGGATCGGGCTCAAGAGCCTACAAGAGGCGATCGACACCAGCAGCAGCAGTGGCCGCCTCGTGTTTCAGATTTTCGGAGCGTTGGCAGAGTTCGAGCGCAATCTGATCCGGGAGCGGACGATGGCCGGCCTGGCGGCTGCTCGAGCTCGAGGTAAGCAGGGTGGGCGGCCGATGAAGCTCGACGAGGCCAAGGTAAAACTTCTCTACGATCTCTATGACGAGCGAAAGCGACCGATCGCGGAGATCTGCCGGCTGGTGGGGATCGCCAAGCCGACGCTGTATGAGTATCTCAGGCGTCGGGCTGGTTGAAAGGGAGACTCCTTGCCCCTCACCGCAATGCCGGATCTACACTAAGCGCTGGCACTACAGTTCCCGAACGTGGCCAACCAATGGACGTATTACTTTGCTCGGGATAAGGCGTACATCCGGCTTGACAACCTGCTGATATCAGAAGCCCCTCACCTGAGGATGGTGAGTTCCGGTGTCGAGCGGCGCGGCATCTTCGACGTGGAGGGAATCTAGCGAATCGTCTCGCGTGGATTGAAACGGCTAAGACGGGTCCCGAGCCTTGCGAATAGCAGGCATTTACCGCACAGTAGGAGCTATCGCTTGTGAAGCTTCGCTGCCGCCGTACTAACCCTCTCTGGAGCTGAATATCGAGGACCCTTAGTCTCGTTTCGGGATCGAACGGCCTGAACAGCGTATCGAGATAATCCCGCCCAAGGACTGTCGAATATTGGATGACTTGATTTGCCTCGCTAACCGGCAATGACTGCTCATGACGCCCTTGGCGTGCACGGCGGGATGGCGCGGTCGGATTCATGCTCGTGTCTGTGATCGCGGCAGGCCGTAGCGCTATTAGATCACTTGGTCGATTGCACAATGACACATCCCCATGTATAGAGCGAAATTCACGTCTTTCTCAGTCACGAGCGCCAAGAATGCATCTGCCTCTTGAACGAAGGCGGCGCAAGATCGGTGTTCGCGAAGTATGTCGAGGGAATAAGTCAGTTGAGGAAGAATGACTCGATTGCTTGAATAGCTGTGAATCTCTTGTGTAATGTTCTCAAGTAGGCCTCGCTCCATACGATCATAGAATTCGTGCAGTTGATTATACCACGCATTTATCAATTGTAGTGCTGCATGAGACTGCTGTTGGATGACCTCATGCCGGCGTTGACTTTGGCTAATCATTCCTGTGACAATCACGCCTAAGACAAATGTTCCCAATGGTATCGCAACTCCCACTACAAGATCCATAGGTATCCTCCGCCCTGCGCCAGATTGTGCCTGAACGACCTGTGTGCGAAGTCTCGCGCAGTAGAGTTGCGCTCCTCGCCGTCCACTCACGAGCAGGAGTCAATAATCGTATACGATGAACTCTCCCCAAAAGTTGCGCCGCCAGGGAAACCCGGTTGCAAGCTCTGTCACGATGTGCGCCTAAGACGGCGTCAGACGCCGATGCTGCCCGCTACGCCGCCGTCTTCGGCTTCCGGCCGCGCGGCTTGCCCGTGTAGGGGGCCTTCGTTACCGGCTCGGTTTCCCGGACCCACCACCTCGAATATGACCGTCTTGTCGTCCGAGCGATGGAACTTGATCGAGACGCTCGCGGCTTGGGCAGCTGCCGTGAGGCGATTCTTGATCGTGATCTTGCTCGTGTCCTCTCCGGCGGTGGTGGCCATGCCGCCTTCTCCAACGGCTAGGCCCTGCAGCGCCAGGACGTAGTCGGGGCGGGCGGCAAGCTGCGCGGCGGTGAGCTTGGTGAGCATAAGTGGGATCGCTCCTCGTGTACGCGGTTGGTGCCGGGGCGATCGACAAGGAAGAAGCTGCCCCCGATAGAGGAATATATGGCAGGACTGGGCCGGTCTGTCAATACGCTTGCACGCCCGCACGTGGCTCGCGCTCAGCTTTCTTCGGATCCATCGGCAGGGCGGGCTGGAATCACGGCTGATACGTGATGCTGGTCGTCGCCGACGAGCCTGACGCCCGACGCGAAGAACACAGAGTCAGTGAGCGAGACCGACACCACCGTCACCATCGCCACCGCTGGCCCGTCGCCGGCTCGCAAGTGGTGACGCTTGCCCCATGCCCGGTGACGGTAGCCCTGTCACGGGTGACGGTCATATCGGCTCGATCGCCATCGCCCCACTCTGTCGAGGAGGCTATGGTGGCGCGGGTGACGGTTCATCACCACATCTCCTACCCTCCGTGTCCTCGTGCCCGGCTACAGACTACACGCACGTTCCGCCCCCGTCGCGATGTCCGTGTCCCTCAACAGGGCCCACAGATCTACCATGGGCCGTAGGTCCTCCACCGTCATCGCGTGAGAAAGGACGCCTGCCGGACTCTCGTCCGGCATTAGGCGCACAGGTCAGCGGCCGTGGTCCAGCCGAGGAGGCAAAACCGCCTCTCGGAGAAATAGCGCGCCAGGACATAGACGTCCGCGTGCATCGGGCCCGCCGCGACGTAGAGATGCGTCGCCCGTCGGCTTCGCCTTCACGGCGATCCGCTTTCCGTTCATGGTGAAGTCTAGGTCGCCATCGAAATAGAAGCGGCGTTCCAGGACCATGCCAGGGCACGCGAAGCCGGCCTTCCTTGCCTCGATGACGAAGCAGTACTCGGCCATCATCCCCATCAGCACGTAGTCGTCGCTCTCAATCGGTCGCCCGATCATCCGCCGATCTCCTCAACATGCTCCCCATGTCCTGCTACCGGTCCTTCCCCCTCTGTAACCTCCACAACGTAGTCGCGCTCCGGAACGCCGTCCGTCAGAGCCCGCCGAGGGACGGGTTGATCAGCAGCCACCGTGTAGCGCTCGATGTCGATGGGGCCGTCCGAGAGAGCTGTGGCGCTGTGATGTACCACGACTTGCATCGGCTTGCCAGACCTCGCCGCCTGCACCGCCGCGCTGCTTTCGTCGCCAGCGGCATCCGTCAGCCGCCAGTCTCGCCCTCGGCGGTACTTCAAGTATTCGAGCGCGGCCCGCCAATCGGGGACCATCACCGGCCGGCCGTTCCGATCGGTGACGTAGGCCCCCTTCTCGTCCACCCATCCACGGGCGCCCAGCCTGATGGACGCGACCATCTCGACCTCCAGATCAGACAAGACGCGCCACGTGCGTGTGACGAACACCGCGTAACGCTCGCTGTCGGCATCGAGGTCCTCGCCCGCCTCGGCTCGCTCGATCGCGGCCCGCCCCTTCTCGAGCCAGCGCGTCACGGTGTCCGGGTGCACGCCGGCTCGTCCGGCGGCGCCACCGTGGCTGATTCCCTCTGCCAGCGCCGCTAAGTAGGCATCGGCCGTCAGCGGATGGAGTCGAAGCCGGTGGCGCGGCCAGTCGGCCCCGCTGGGGTTCTCGCCGACGAGGGCGGCGGCTGAAGTCGGCAGACCGCCGCACAAGCGCGCCCATCGGACGTACGGCCGCTCGCTCGCTCGGATGTGACGCCGTGCCGGCGCCGCCGCGACTCGGTCAATCTCTGCCTGGCCGCGTCGCAGCCAGCCAAGGTGGACGAGGGAGTCCAAATCCAGCGCCTCGTACAGGCTCTGCCCGGGCTTAATCGTTCCGATTATCGTGAGTAGCCGCGCGATCAACGCGTCGTCCGGTGCCTGAAGGATGTCCTGGCCCGGCGGTACCTCGGGGAAGTCCTCGTCGGGCCCTGGAGGGCTGTCCAGCCTGCGCTCGCGTGGCGGCAGGGGAGCGATGTGGCCCGGCGGCACGGGCCGGGGGCGCTTGGTGGAGAGCTTCTTGCGCCCATCCGGCGGGCGCTTCGTCGTACCTGGTGGCTTCCTGATGCCCATCAGTTCTTCCTTTCGAGGACTCCCATGAACCTATTTCGACTCTTGGCCGGACGGCTCGTCGTGCCGCGCGTCGGGCGCCGTGCCGTGATCTGACGGCCGGCGACCTCGCTCCTCTCCGCAGTACCAGCACGCCCGGTCAGCGCGTTCGATTCCGCAGCCGCATGTCCATGGATCTGGCGGCGGCGCTTCCGTGGCCAACCACCGATCCAAGTCGTAGGCCACCGGGCGAGTCACGTCTCGAGCTGCGTTGGGATGCACCGTCGCTTTCACGGACGATGGCAGTCCCGCCGCTCGAAGAATTGTCGCGACGTCGTCCACCTCGGCGCAGAGCTCCGCCCGCACCGCAGCCGACAGCCTCTTCAGCTCCGACCAGTGATCGGGTGTCAGAGCGCCGTCCGGCGCCACGACGCTGCACTTCCGCGTGTCGAGATCGACCGTGAACCGCACGCCGATGGACCGCAGCGCGGCGATCAGATTCCTGGCCTCAGCCCGTCCGTCAAGCGTGGTCATGGCAGCGCTGACTCCAGGTCGCCCGCCGCCCCGAGGTGCGCATCTGGAGGAACCCAGGCGAGATCAGGAACTGGGTTGGCACCGTCACCACCGCCACCATGGTCACCGTTCAGTTCAACATCTCGCGAGAGCGGTGACGGTTGGTGACGGTCAATCTCATCCGGGTGGCGGTTGTCGTCCACGGGTTGCGGCGCGACGAGCCTGAGTTCAGGCTGAAAAGGCTGTGGGGTGGCGTTGGTGACGGTGGTGACGGTTGCATCGACGATCCTGTTGACGAGGATGCGTCGTCGTCCTCCGTGCGTACGGCGCGCCGCCTCACCGACGGCCACCTCTATACCGATGGCGCGGAAGTTCGGCGCCAATCGGGACAGGATGCCACTGCGGCCGCGTGGACTTGACTGCCAACCCTGCGGCGCCCGACCGATCCCTCGCCGGGCATCGAGTGCGTTCAGTAGGTGACCAGGTTCCGCGTCAATCCCGGTTGGCCCGACCGCGTCCAGGTAGGCGAGCAGCACCTGCGCGACCGGCGAGCCGTCGAGCGCCGTCTCGTGGGCGACCATGCGATTGCCCTCATAGGCGGCGATGAACGCCCCGTCGGCTAGACCCAGCCCCGGCTCGGCGGCAGTGGCAAACTCGGCGAAGTCGGCCATGCGAGGGCGACTCGGCAGCCGCACCTCGGGCATCCGACGCAAGGCGGTGCTGAAGGCGTCCAGAAGTGCGCCCAGAATGTAGGGCAATCGCTCCTGGAACCGCTGCCAGAAGACCGACTCGGTCTCGCGCGAGGTCTCGGTGATTCGGGGCAAGTTGATCAGGATCGCCCGGTCCAACAAGTCGGAGCGCGTGGCGAGGTCGG
This sequence comes from Candidatus Avedoeria danica, assembly GCA_016703025.1. Taxonomy (NCBI): domain Bacteria; kingdom Bacillati; phylum Chloroflexota; class Ardenticatenia; order Candidatus Epilineales; family Candidatus Epilineaceae; genus Candidatus Avedoeria; species Candidatus Avedoeria danica. Next base: position 402,762 of record JADJCV010000005.1, on the reverse strand, counting down.
AGATCCCGTTCAAGATCACCGGGCGCTGGACGTTGATAATCGTTTCGTCGGTGTTGGTGTAGTTTGTGCGCGTTGCGTAGCCGCCGCCGGTGGCCAGCCGGCACAGCGCGTCCGATAGCCAGGGATGAACGCCACTGAGGTTGTCGAACGCGAGCGCCCAGGAGTTCGCGGCCGCGATCACTAGGTCGCGATGGTCGCGAGGTTCGGCGCGAATCGGCGCCATGTTCGGGTCCAGAAGCGCTCGAACGACCCTTGATGCCGTCGACTTTCCGCTGCCTTGCTCGCCGCTGAAGATCAAGACGGGGTACGGCCCCGTGGGCCGATTGGCGAACACGATCCAGCCCAGCACCAGCGGGCGGTCGGCCTCGGCAACGTTCAGAAAGCCCCACAGCTCGTCGACGTTCCCGCCGCGCAACGGTTCAGGAAGCGGCAGCGTGCCATGCGGCCGCCAGAAGCGCACCGGCGGCTCGTCCACGACCTTCCAGTCGTCGGGTCCCAGCTCGACCGCGCGCCCGTCGGGAGAGCCGAGGTCGACGTAGACGTGCGAGCCGGCTCCGGCTACGCGAACGTGAACCGGGACTGCTAGGCCTTCGTAGAGGGCTCGCCCCTCCAGCGTTTGAGCAGCACCTCTCAGTGCCGTCTCCCCTGGGGCACGTCCCACGGAGTCGAAGAACGCCCTGGATAACCACAACCCGAATTGCCTCGACGACAGCTTGAGCGTCCGGCCATGACCGTCGATCTGAACCGTGGCGAATGACTCGTTATCGGGCGTGTGGAACAGCTCAGCCCCCGTTGCCACCACCAATTCGACGAGGCGCGTTGTGTCCGAGACCCGCGCCGCCTTCCCGTCATCGGGGTTGCCGTCAGAGGTCGTGTCCTCATGACCCTCCCCATCGTCCGCGCGCCCCGGCAGCACGGGAACAAAGGGGAGTTGAGCAAGCACGGAGCCGAGCCGGTCTCCAACAGCAACGGCAAGGTCTCCGACGTCGCCGTCGGCGGGAAGTGACACTTCGCAAGCCGATAGGTCGAGCGCGTGAGCCTCAAGGCCCGACCGGGCGAGCGCGGCGGCCACCGCTGGCCCGCCAGTGTGACCCGGTGTGTCGACGTCGAATACGACGCAGACCGCGATGGGTGGTGCCAGTTCCTTGATCGCGGCGATCAGTTCGGGGGCAAGGCGGGCAGCGGCACCGGACGCACCCTCCCCGCAGGCCAGACACACGGCAGGCACTCTGTGAGAGTCGGCGGCCCACACGGACGGCTCGCCGTTTACGACGTAGAGGTTTGCCGGTCCGGTACCGGTCGTGCGGAGCAGGGCGATGGCCCGCTCCATCCCGTACCAGTGGGCGTGCCCCTTGCCTCTCTCCACCCACGTGTATTTTCGCTTGGCCCCGTCAAGGAATTTGAGTCGGTCAACGCCCAGATCGGTGGGATAGCGGAGTGCCGGTCGCTTGCCGCCGACTGCCCTTACCCCCCACACGTCCGCCAGTACGGCCGGGTCGAGGCCACGCTCTCTTGCGAAATCGGCGATCTCGGGAGGGTCAACGCGAGCCGAGTACTCCGCCGGTTCGCGGTACCCGTCGACGTCGAACTTGAACAGCCGTGCCAGGTCGATCGCCTTGCCGCCACCGTGTTGCTTTTCGCAGCCCATCGAGCGGCAACACCAAACGCCGCCCGACTTGTCCGGCTTCCAGTTGCCCGATGGATCCGCGTCGTCGTGTTCCGGCGCCGGGCACAGGAACTCCCACTCGCCACCGACCTTTCTACCACCGCGACGCTCCACCTCGGCCGTGATGTCGGCGGCTAGGCGTTGAAGGTTGACCGGTCCCAGCCGCGTCCCGTTACCGTTTCCGAGCGTCGTCATGGTGCCTGTCCTTATGTATCGTCGGTCCTCAGAGCGCGGCCGGCGCCCCACGGGGCCACCCGCGCTCTATGAGAACCGCGGGTCGTCTATGCCGCTGACCGTTCAGCTCGCGCCCGTTCGCGCATCGCCGTGACGAACGCGCCGAGCGCGACCGCCAGCGCTCCGGTCGTGCCGCTCTGCGGCATGAAGCCGAAGCGGTGCTGCTCGACCACCGCGGCCGCCGCGCCCAGTGCGTAGACGGTCTCTGGCGACAGCTGTGCGAACCGCGCCGCCTTGATCACGGTGGTCGCGAACGCGCCCGCGTCGGCGAGGTCGTCGGCCACGTTGAGGGCTTCATCTGATGGGTGCGTCATCGCCGAGCCGCCTAGAACGGCAGATCGGCGTTATCGCCGCCTGTGACAGGACGCCCATTTGCGGACGACGTCTGGCCCGGCCTTCCGGTGGGCCGGCGCACCTCGATGATCTTGTTGGTCAGGGTGTTGTCGTCCCGGGTTACCACGGTGACTGAGATGGTCACTTCCCGGCCCACGATGTCCTCGGTTTCCAAATCAACGCCGCTTCCGAAGTCGTATCCGGCAGCAATGGCCAGCTTGCCGAGCTTGTTCCTTGGGCTTGCCGTGTCTTGGGTGTACAGGCTCAAGGTCTTGTCGTGTTCCGTGCCGCCTTCGACGTTCTCGACGTCGCCGAGCGCCATTTCCCACTTGACTTGGGGCCCAAACTGACCGTCGATCAATTCGAACGATCGAATTCGAGCGAGGTAGTCGGCCGTACGAATCGGAATGTCGGTTCTGGTTTGTAGTTTCATGTTTGGCGTGAACCCTTCTGCGCGTTGCGCATGCGTTCGAGTGTCTCTGAAGGTGCGACGATGGCACCCCACGGTGTCAGAGTCGGCCTCTGGCGCCGAAGGCTGACATCGTCCGTCGGTGACTTCAATAGGTCGGGGTCGCATTTCTGAGGTTTCATCTCATCGTCCGCTCCTTTCACTTGAATTAGGTTCACGCCTACCTCCTGTTGTCTCATGCTCGATTAGCCATTGATTCAGCGTCTCCTGTCGAAAGCGGACCGCGCTTCGAATAGGCACACAGGGAAGCTCACCGCGTCGCGCCATCAGATAAACCAGCGATCGACTGATTCGCAGTTGTAGGCCGCTTCATCGGGCGTCACTAGTTGGTGGATCGGGTCTGTCGCCATGTCGTCGCTCCCGTGGAATCAATGCCATAAAGTCGCGGCATCCTCTGTTGGGAAGGATACCGCGACTACGTCTCTGTGGACGGAAAGTGTTTCCGTTATTTCCGATTCTGTCCTACCCGCCCCACCGTGCCTCCTCTTCCGCCTCTTCCTTCCTCAGCCAGTTTCGCAGGGTGCGGGGATCAGCGGGATAAGCGGAGTCGGTCTGGTGGTTATCACAAAAGGCCTGCTGAATCAGCCCGCTCTCTCTATACTCAATAAGGATGCGCCGTTGCGTGCCCGTTAGGGGTCTCGGTCCCCGTCGCGGACTTCTACCTGTGTCGCCCACAGGAATATGGTCAACAACTGGCGGTGCGGCTTTCAGTAGTGAGTCACTTTCAGAACTTGGACCGCCATGGGTCACACCGAAGGGCTCAGGCCACAACTCGGACATCTTGGCAAGTACGAATACGAGATATCCGTGGAATCTGAGATCTGACGTAAACGAGAGCTCAGTGCGCTGTTGATCCAACGGTGTCAACTCGAATAGAACGCTATTCTGAAGCTTAGGGTCTGTACTCCTAAGATTTCCCTCCCTGAATCGCTGAATGGTAATGCAACCGAGTCGGACAACTCGAGTTCCGCCTGGTAGTTCAGACGGCACTCCGGCTTGGAGATGGAAGCTGAAGTTGTCCTCGTCGACCCACCACTGCGTACTATGAGGAACATCACTCGTGGCTCGGACGAGCCAGTTCTGAAGCGTCGCGGCATCGGTGCCGATGATCAACGAAACCAAGTGTCCTCCTCTCGGCGCGGCATTGGAGGCGACAATAGAGGTAGGATCGTCGCACTGGAGTGCTGCGGCGGCGAGTCGAGGAATGGGAGCGCTGTGAACCTACACGTCACGAGCGAACGCGTCGGCGCGGCAGCCACACGCACTTCCCAGTATGCTCTCCCCGGTGCACTGGCCCCTAACGATCGTCGCAGACGGCTACCTGTGACCGCAGTCCGTGACCGCACTTTCGGCGCTGCTAGCCGCCCCAGCAAGCGGCACGTGTCCCCGCAGGAGTGAATTCTACACTCATCTGGATGCGCCGCCATCCACGGTGCAACACGGCATGGAACCGTTCCAACGGATTTCCTAAACCGCGTGCGTAGGTTCGAGTCCTACCGGGGTACTCACGTACGTGATCTCGGCGTGGCGGCGTTCGGGGTGGAAGGTGACGAGGAAGCCGAGGTAATCGGGCTTGCGCGCCCCTGCGTTCAACGTAAGGTCAGCCGCTCAAGAAACGGAGGCTCTGCATGTCGAAGAGGATCGTGGTGTTGGGCGGCAGCTTCGCGGGATGACCGCGGCCATCGAGCCTCAAGAACAAGCTGGCCGATGAGGTCGACGTCAACGTGGTCTCGAAGGCGGCGGACTTCCTGTTCATGCCGTCCATGATCTGGGTGCCGTTCGGCCTGCGCACGCGCGCGGACATCATGTTCCCGCTCCAGCCGGTCTTCGAGAAGAAGGGCGTGCACTTCGTACACGACGAGGCTGTCCTGCTCGACCTGCCCGAGAAGCGGGTGGAGACGAAGCAGGGCCAGAAGCTCGAGTACGACTACCTCGTCATCGCCACCGGCCCGAAGCTCAACTACGCCGCGATCCCCGGCTTCACCCCGAGGAAGGCAACGTTCAGTCCATCTTCTGATCGACGCCGCCGAGCGCGCCAAGGTCGCCTTCGACGCGTTCCTGGAGAACCCCGGCCCTGTCGTCATCGGCGGCGCGCAAGGCACTGGCTGTTCCCGGCGCCGCCTACGAATTCCTGTTCAACTTTGCGCACCAGCTGAAGAAGCACGGCATCGCCGACAAGGCGCCGCTCACCTTCGTCACCGCCGAGCCGTTTCCTCGCCCACTTCGGCATCGGCGGCTTCGGCCCCGGCACGAAGATGACGGAGTGGTTCTTCGCGAACCTGCACATCACCGGCATCACCAACGTGGGCGTGAAGGAGTTCCGGCGCGGCGAAGTCGAGCTCTCCGACGGGCAGGTGCTCAAGCACCTCGTTCGCGATGTTCGCGCCGTCTTTCCTCGGCGTCGACGCGGTACGCGCGTGCGCCGACGTCACCACCGCCGCGGGGTTCGTGAAGGTGAAGGAGACGTACCAGACCGAGAAGTACCCCGAGGTCTACGCCGCCGGCGTCGCCGTGCAGGTCGATCCGCCGGGCCCGACCGAGGTCCCTTGCGGCGTGCCGAAGACCGGCTACCTCTCGAGGAAATGGCGAAGGTGGTGGTCCACAACATCGTCGCCGACATCGAGGGCCACCCCAAGGTAAGCCTCTCCCCGGGCGCCATCGACGCCAAGTGCGTCCTCGACGCGGGCAACACGGGGATCATCATGACCTCCGACCACCTGCTCGAGCCGCGCGGGCACGCGTGGTTGATCCCCGGCCCCGAGGCGCACTGGGCCAAGCTCGCCTTCGAGAAGTACTTCTTGGCCACGCACAAGCGCGGGATGGTCTGACGCTCGCACCGGGCCAAACACCCGAGGAGCTGGCGGAGATCATCGTGGCGGACATGCGCGAGGACGTGATCGGGGACGGGTGATCGAGCGGAGGTCATCTGATCCGCTCAGGGCCGGTCGCGAATCGACCTTCCGGCCCACTACAACGCCCCCTCCACCCACCTCCCGGCTGCCACCTCGCCCCCACCGGCCGATCCTGCGGCGCGCACCGCGCCGCCAGCGCGGGGCGGCGGCGTAGTCCGGCTCCTCCCGCCGCCGCGCCTCGTCGTCGATCACCGGCCCGAGCTTCGCCCACGTTTTGCGGACGATCGGGCTTCGTCCACCGGATCACCTCATCGTCCGCGCCGGGATGGAACGCGACGAGGAAGCCGAGGTAGTCCAGGCGTTGACGACCCGCTTGTACCGGGCGCGGTTGTCATCGGTCTCGATGATCTCGGCATGCGCCGCCGCGACATCGTCCGGCAGGCCGTACACCCACCGGCGCGCCTCGATCTGCTCGTCCTGCATGAGCAGCATGAACGCCTCCGTGAACGCCGCCCGCGACGCTTGCGGTGCGACTGGACGAGCTGCGCCCACAGCAGGAGACCGCCGCCGATCGTGATCGAGACGGCCGCGGCGGCGGATACGTTGCCCAGCACGGTCCAGGGGTCGACGGTTGCGCCCTTGGCCTGCAGCGTCGTGGCGACGACCCACGTCGCGGCCAGGATGGCGGCGAAGGCGATCGCGCTGACGGACACGCCGCGGACGACGAGCGTCTGCGGCGGGACGTCGATCCAGCGCTTGGTCGGCAGCGGGTTACGGGCTTGGGCGTCATGGTGGTGCTTCCTGTGTCGCGGTCGTCGGGCATGCCACGACCCGATGTTACTTGTGCTCCTACCTGTTGATCCTACCTGTCGCCGTTCGCCGCCCGCATCGCCCTGACCGCCGCATACAGCGCCACCGCGTCGACGGACGGCGGGGCGATCGTCACGAGCGTCGCGGCGCGGTCCCGGACGACGACGCGGTAGCCCGGCTCCTGCCGCTCCCGCCGCTCCCACCACCGCTGCCGCGCCCGCCGCTCCCGCCAGTCCGGGTCGCCCCAGACGACCCGGACGTCGCGGACCGCCTCACGCTCGATCCGGCGATCGTCCTCCCGAGTGCGGATCGTGATGCCCGCAGCATCGACGGTCGTCTCGATGATCGCATCGCGTGACTTGCGATAGCCCGCGTACGCCAGCGGCGCGAGGCCCGCCAGGACGCCGATCGTCACGACCGCGAAGGCCGCGAGGGCGCCGGGGTCCCCGCCGTACGATGCGAGCAACCCGCCGCCGACCGCGAACACGAGGGCGCTCAGCCCGCCGGCAACCCATCGGATCCGGCCGCCCCTGGCTGCGCGTCCGTCGAACGTGACCGGGAGCGGCGGGACGGGCACCGCGGACGGGCACGCGGCCAGCACATCGTCCAGCGCATTCTGAAACCCTTCCACAACGATGGAGAACCCGGCCAGCCGCCGCCCGGCGTCGTCGAGCAGGACGACCTCGCCGCGCCTCACTCGCACGGTATCGACCACCGACCACGGCCGCCACTCGGCGTTCGGCTTCGGGTTCCGGAAGCCGAACGGACCGTGCTCGAAGCCGTACCGCGCAGTTCGGCGCGCCGCAACGAGCGCCCAGACGCCCAATCCCACCAGGACGACGGTGAAGATCCCGGCGCCGATCTGTCGAATGGGATCGGAGCGCAGGGAAGAGAGGGGCCATCACGGCGCCCGCGACGAAGGCCAAAATGCCGATCCATCGCGTCGTCGGCGCCAGACTGGGGTTCGGACCGTAGCGGCGGGGGGGCAGGTCGATCATCGTGGGGTCCTCGTGGCGATGAAGGCGGCGGTGCACTCCGACGACCTACGCACGGATGGGCGGCGTCGTTTCGCACAGGATTGTCCCTTCGTGCGGTCGCGACAACGTTGGATTCGCTTGACCGCATGGAACATCCGTTCTATCCTCGCTTCGCCCGCTCACACCACGCTTCGCATCCCGCCTCTCCCCTCTCAGCCTCTCCCGCGAGCACCGCCATGTCGCTCTTCCACCGCATCCTCGCCAACTCCCTCGTCGCCTCGGTCGTCAACACGTTCGTCTGGTTCGCCGTCACGTTCTGGGTCTACCTCGAGACGCGATCCGTCATCGCCACGTCCGTCATGGCCGGGATCTACACCGTCACCGTCGCCCTGTCCGGCTTCGCGCTCGGGACGATCGTGGACCGCTATCCCAAGAAGGCGGCGATGCTCGCCTCCAGCCTCGCGTCGCTCGCCCTCTATGTCGTCGCGGCGGGCGTCTACGCCGGCCATCCGCCGTCCGCCTTTCGCAGCGCGGCCAACTGGCCGCTCTGGGCATTCGTCCTGTGCACCCTGATCGGGGCGATCGCCGGCAATCTGCGCGGGATCACGCTCTCGACGCTCGTGACGACGCTCGTCCCCGCGGACATGCGCGACCGGGCGAACGGCCTCGTCGGAACGGCGAACGGCGTCGCGTTCCTGGCCGCATCGATCTTCAGCGGCCTGGCGATCGGCTACCTCGGCGTGACGTGGATGCTCGTCCTGGCGATCGGGCTGACGGCGCTCGTCGTGGCGGATCTCGTCCGCCTGACGATCCCGGACGTGCCGCCGGCCGACGCAGCTGCGGGCGACGTCGTGCCCCCAGCCATTCACCCATCTGTCATCCACGCCGCCGTCGAGGTCGTACCCGAGGTGCCCGGTCGGCCCGGCATCGACCTGCGCGGCACGATCGCGGCCGTCCGGGCCGTGCCGGGCCTGTTCGGCCTCATCTTCTTCCAGACGTTCAACAACTTCCTGGGCGGCGTCTTCATGGCGCTCATGGACGCCTACGGGCTGCTGCTCGTCTCGGTCCAGGTCTGGGGCGCGCTCTGGGGTGGGCTGAGCGTTGCGTTCATCGTCGGCGGCATCGCGGTGGCGCGGTTCGGCCTCGGCGCCCGCCCGCTGCGCGCGCTGTTCGCCGCCAACATCGCCATGTGGGCGGCGTGCATCGCCTTCCCGTTGCGGGCCTCGATCGTCCTGCTGACCGCTGGGATGTTCGTCTGGCTCAGCCTGGCGCCGGTCGCCGAGGCGGCCGAGCAGACGATCCTCCAGAAGGTCGTCTCGCCCGAGCGCCAGGGACGGGTGTTCGGGTTCGCGCAGAGCGTCGAGCAGGCCGCCACGCCGATCACGGCGTTCCTCATCGGCCCGATCGCCGAGTTCGTGTTCATCCCGTACATGACGACCGGCGCCGGCGTGGCGCAGCTCGGGCCGTGGTTCGGGACGGGTCCCGACCGCGGCCTCGGGCTCGTGTTCGTCGTCGTCGGCTGCCTCGGCCTGGCCGTGACGGTCGGGGCGATGCGGACCCGGGCGTACCGGGCGCTCAGCGCCTACGACACGGCCGGCGCGGCGGGAGCTTCGACGCCGGCCGAGGCGGCGGCCTGATGCCTTGGCCGCCGGCCCCGGCCGGGCGGTCCGGATCGCCGCGCCTACTCCGCCGGCTCCTCGGCGCACTCCGTGAGCCCGATCGCCTTGAGCCGCTCGTTCACCGCCGCGAATGGATCCTCTTCGGAGGCGAACAGCTCCTCACTCCCCTTCGCTTCGATATCGGCCAGGATCGCGCGAGCGTCGCTGAGGATGGAGTCCACCTCGGGCTTGAGGTCCGCCGGCGCCTTGAGGGCCTCCACCCCGTCCATTTGCTTCTTGCTGACCGTTACGATCGTCTGGAAGAACGCCTCGCCTTCCGGGCCGGAAGGCGGCCCTGGGACCTCGGACTCCGGGCACTGCGGCGGCGACCTCCGCGTTGCCCTCTGCGCAGATCGTGTTGCCCTGCTTCAGGAATTCCTCACGTGAGAGTGTGCCGCCGCTCTCCGGGCTGACGGCACAGCCCGCGACGGCTGCCAGGGCCAGGGCGGATAGAGCGGCGCAGGACATCGTCCGATGGCGGGCGGTCGAGCGGATCACGAGCGGGCCTCCAGTTGCGTGCGTGGTGGGATGGGAGCATGCGCCGCGATACGCACGCGGCGCGCGTTGCGGCGCATGATGGCATGCACGTCTGCGCGTGCGCCAGTCAGCACGCGCGCCAGTCAAACCGGCCCAACAATGCACTGGCGGCGCCGCGTAGGACGGCGCCGACACGGCGTCGGGGCGATCGCCGATACCGCGGCCGGATGCGCGTGAAGATGATGGGGGGTTCGATTACGAAGTCCGCGGTCGGCGGGCATGCGACAGGAGAGCAGAACATGCCCGCGAAAGAAGCCCCGATCACCGGCAAGGTTCGCAAGAAGAGTTCGAGCGGGCACACGACGATCGGCCGCAGGAGAGGCGTCCAAGGCGCGACGACCGAGATCAACCACTACGGGGAACTCGGGACCGAGACGAGCACGTTCGGGCAGGGGGATCTGAAGGGGAGCGACGTCGCGGAAGGCGCTGGCGAAAGTCCATCGACGGATGGAGTGCCGACAGCCGAGCCAGCTGCGCCCCCGGCACCTGGGGCGCAGGTCGCGCCGCGAAAACGATCCGATCTGGAGTTGCCACGGTAACCCGCGGCAGCGGTTCCCGCCGTCCGCCCGGCCGTTCACGGTCGGGTGGGGCCGGGCAGCGGATTGATGGTTCGCCTTAAGTTGTCGCCTATTGGGGGCCTTCGCGCGCGTCCCTCGAGCGAATCCCCCGATTCCCTCCGGTGATTCCCCCGATTCGCTTCAGCGACCTCGCCGATTCCCCCAAGCGATCCGCTCCCGCCCCCCCAGCGTCGGGCAATCAGCGGCCGCGCGACGGCTGCGCGCCGCTCACACCCCCCCGCAAATCCGTACCCTGGTCGCCATCGAACCGATCGCCGGCACGCGCCGGCACCCGACCTTGAAGGAGGTCTCACGATGGCGTCGTTCTTGGAGGCGTTCCACGTCCACGGCCCGCGGCTCGTCTATAGCCGTACGGCCACCACCGTCGAGCTGGCCCAGCTGCTGGCCGGACGGACCGGGTTCAAGCACGGCCAGATGCTCATGGTCCTGCGCGAGCTGCACGAGGTCCTGCTGCAGTACGGCCGCAGCGGGGTCCCGGTCGAGGTCGACGGCATCGGCCGGTTCCGCCCCGCGATCCGCCGCGACGGCCACATCCATATGGCGATCGTCGTCGACCGGGAGCTTGCAACCGGCCTCGCGGCCCTCGACCGCTACGTCGGCGAGATCGCCAACCGCGGGAACATCGGCTTGGACGACGCCGGCTACAAAGCCCTGTGGGACGCGGCGCACCCGGAGGATCCGCTCGATCTGCCGCTGCAGGGCGCAGAACGGGCGGCGTAATGGCATGCCGCCACGCGGCGGCGCTCGGTCACGCGAGGACGGCGACGGCCCACGTTGCCGCCGCCGTCCTCGGGCACGCAGCGAGCACGTCGCTCGGCGCAAACGTCGACGGCCGGCGACTTGTCCACCCTGCATCCTTGTCCATCCGCATCGTCGCTGGTACAAGTTCGCCCGCCAATCGATCCCAACCTGGAGGCGCATCGTGCCCGAGTCCGCCCCGTATGCCGCTCGCTTCGACGTCGACTATCCCGAAAGCCTGGACCGGATGACCACCTTCTTCCGGATCATCTGGGCCATCCCCATCCTCATCATCTTCGGCCTGATCGCGGGGGGCGGCCAGACCGAAACCGTCGAGGCGGTTCGGGATGGGGGCGAGATCATCCGGACGGCGCGGTCGGCGGGCGCCGGGATCGCGGCCCAGCTCACGATCGCCACGGCGTTGATGATCGCCTTTCGCAAGCACTATCCGCGCTGGTGGTTCGACTTCCAGCTCGAGCTGGCGCGCTTCGGGAATCGGGTCGGGGCGTACATGGCCCTGCTCACCGACGTGTACCCGTCCACCGTCGAGGCGCAGTCCGTCCACCTGGACGTCGACTACCCGAACGTGGAGCTGGAGCTGAATCCCTGGCTGGCCCTGGTGAAGTGGCTGCTGGCGATCCCGCACTACATCGTGCTGATCTTCCTCTCGCTCGCCGCCTTCGTCGCGGTGATCATCGCCTGGTTCGCGATCCTCTTCACCGGCCGCTACCCGCGCCCGCTGTTCGACTTCGTCGTCGGCGTCGCGCGCTGGTGGATGCGCGTGTCCGCCTACGCCTTCCTGCTCGTGACGGACGAGTATCCGCCGTTCAGCTTGCAGTAGCAGGGGCACCGGTACCGGTCCGGCATGGAGCGTTCATCCGCCGTGGGGCGGCGGGGCGTGGATCATCATCGCGCATGCAGATCGCCTCGGTTTGCGTGGATCACACCGTTCGTCCCGAGGTCGGCCGGCGCCTCCAGCGTCGCCAGGTGGTGCCGGCGCCCTCGCGCAAACGCATCCTCGCGGGCGACGAGCTGCTCCAACGCGTCGATCAGCAGGCTCGACACCGATGTCCGTCGCTGCGCGGCGATGACCTTGACCCGGAGTAGAACATCCCTTGGCAGCGATACCGTCACGTTGTGGGTATCCATTCGCACCTCCACGAACGCTCCACCCGGCCGTGATGGACTTTGTGAAATTGATCGCGGTATACCCAAGCCGCCGATCGCCCGGCGATCAATCGCCGGGCTACAATAACTGTGCCTGCTGAAGCAGGCTTTTCAGGCCGTAGCCGGCTTCAGCCGGCGTCGTTATTGTAGCCCGGCCGTTCACGGCCGGGCGGTCGGCGGTCAAGAACATCTCGGATAATTGCCCAACTTTCATAACGACCGGGCGATCGGTCGGCAGCATGTTTACCTGCAACCGTGCCCCATGTTGATGCCGATGTGGATCACCCCATCGCCCGCCCTAACGCCCCCGCCAGATCCCCCTTGTCCTCGACGACGACCTCCCCCGCCCCCACCCCTGCCGCCGCCTCGCGCAGCACCTCCGCCAGTTCACGCGCCACGTGCTCCGCGTCATAACCCGGCTCGAGCCATGCCGACCGCACCAGCAGCCGCCCCGCGGACCGATCCGCCTTGAGGTCGACCCGCGCCACCAGATCCTCGCCCAGCAGGAACGGCAGCACGTAATACCCGTGGACGCGCTTGGCCTCAGGCACATAGATCTCGATCAGGTACGCGAAGTCAAACAGCCGCTGCGCCCGCGGGCGGTACCAGACGAGCGGGTCGAACGGGGACAGCAGCGCGCGGGCGCGGATGCGGCGCGGCTCGGCAGCGCCAACCGCAAGCCACGTCGGTTCGCACCAGCCCTCGACGGCAACCCGCTCGACCTCGCCGCTCCGCTCGAGCTCGGCCAGCCGCGCCGCGGTTTCGGCACGCAAGAAACGCCAGTAGTCCGCCGCGTCGCCCAGCGTGAACACCCCCAGGCTGCGGGCGGCGATCGCGACGAGCGCGCGGCGCGCCTCGATGGGGTCGGGCGTCGGCATCGCCAGCACGGTGGCGGGAAGACGCCGCTCCGGCACGTCGTACACGCGGGTGAAGTCGGGGCGGCGCCACGCCGTCAGGCGCCCCTTGGCAAACAACCACTCCAGGACGACACGGCCTTCCGACCGCCACCACCCGTCGTCGCGCGTCCCGACGTCGTCCAGTTCCTTGATCGTCAGCGGCCCGTTGGCCGCGACGAAGTCGAACGTCCGCTCGACGAACCCAGGGCGGTCGACCGCGATCTGATCGATCCGTTTCCACGGCCACGCCTGGTCCATCTTCCACCGAAACAGCGGCTGCATCGCCACCGGCATGCTCGACGCCATGTGGCCCCAGTACTCGAACAGCTCGCCGGTCTCGTTCATGTGGCGGTCGACGATCCCCGGCGCCGGCCAGCCGAGCCGGCTGGCGAACGGCATGTGGTGCGCCCGGGCGAACACGTTCACGCTGTCCAGCTGAACCGCCGCCACCCGGTCGACGACGCGGCGCAGGTGGCGCACGTCGGGGCGGCCGGACGGCAGGGGGTCCGCGAAGCCCTGGGCCGCCAAGGCGATGCGCCGGGCGGCGGCAAGGGTCAGGGTGCGCATGTCAGGGTAAGCATGTCAGGGTAAGCATGTCAGGGTGCGCATGTCATGTAACGATCCGCTCCTCAACGGCGACTGAATCGCTTGGCGCAGAATGGCTGTGCCATCAACGCTGGCCGAACGCCGGCGATTGTGGTACATCTGTTCGACGTCGTCAATGCCCCCGCCCCATCCCCAACCGCCCCACCCCTCACCACCCCATCGCCCCCCGACATCATCCCCTGCCCACAGGAGAAGTCCCGATGCTCCGTCGCTTCCTCATGCCCGCCGTCGCCACCCTCGCGGCCGCGGGCGGCCTGGCCGCGGCCGCCGGCGCCGCGCCGACGCGCGCGCAGACCGGCCTGACCGCCTATCAGATGGTCGATCAATGGCCCCGGCGCGACAACGCGTCCGAGGGCCTCTTCCAGAGTCCGTCCGACCTCGACGTCTCGCGCGACGGCCACGTCTTCATCGCCGACCCGGGTGTCGCCGGCGTCCACCGCCTGCTGCCGTCCGGCGAGTTCCTGCCGCCGTTCGGTGTCACCGGCGGCTTCCCGCAGCAGCTCGGACGCGTCGGCCCGCTGGCCGTCGGACCGGCGCCGGCGGATCCGTCGACGGAGCGCGTCTACGTCCTCGACACGGCCGTCGACCGCGTCGTGATCTACGGGCTCGACGGCGCCTACATCGACCAGTGGGAGAAGGTCCCGGCCGAGAGCATCGCCGCCGCCGGCGACGGCACGGTCTACATCCTCGACCGCGAGACGACGCAGATCGTGGCGATCGACGGCGCGACCGGTCAGGCCAAGTGGCGCTTCGGCGTGCGCGGCCTGGACGACGGCCAGCTCACGAGCACGACGGACCTGGCGGTCAGCCCGGACGGCGCGGTCGTGGCCGTCGGCGACAAGAACGGCCTGCGGGCGCAGCTCTTCGACGTCGCCGCCGCCGACGCCGTGGCCGGCGGCGCGCCGCCGCTGGCGCTGCGGCAGGTATATGACCTCCGCAACCCCAAGTACACCCAGGGCGACGTCTCGTGCCGCGCCACGCGCGTGAACGCGCTCGGCGGCGACAGCGTCTTCCTCGGCGAGGCCGCCGGCGCGTGCGTCGTCACGGAGCGGGACGTCGCGTTCGCCATCGCGGCGAGCGCGAACAAGAAGACGATCTGCCGCGAGACCGTGACGCTGCCGCGCCTGCGCGCCGACACGCAGCAGTACTTCGCGCTGGCCGTCTCGAACCCCAACACCGGCAACTGCGGCCAGAAGCGCCAGGACCTGAAGACGAGCCCGGTCGTCGTATCCTTCGAGGACAACGAGCTGCGGCAGGTGAAGACGGTCTGGCAGGCCGCGTCGAACGAGGATTCGGCGAACCCGGTGCTCTTCTCGCCGGAGTCCATCTCGATGCCCGCGCCCGGCGTCGTGTTCGTCCAGGACCAGTCGTCCCAGTTCCGGTTCTTCGACACGGACGGCAAGCAGCTCGCCACCGCCGCCAAGGACACCCAGGTGGGGGACTTCTCGACCGACTTCGAGTTCTTCAGCGTCATCCTGGGCGTCGGGACCGAGACGCTGGGCGAGGTGTACGGCTACTACCTGAAGATCACCCGCCAGGGACAGGGCCAGCCCAAGGTCGACGGCGGCATCGGCCGCTTCAAGACCGTCGAGAAGCGTGGGCGCGAGGGCACGGAGCGGATCATCGAGAGCGTCTGGACCGACCAGCTCGCGTCGTCGTTTCAGCAGATCGAAGTGCCGGCGATCAGCTTCAACCCGGTCAGCGGCGAACTCCTCGTCGTCCGCAGCGACCTGACGCCGCAGACCCGCACGTACGATGTCCGGATCGTCCGCTACGCGCCCGACGGCCGCCAGATCAAGCCGGAGTGGGACCTGCCCGACGACGGCAAGGGCAACCCGTACACGGACATGGAAGTCGGCCCGGACGGCCGGGTGTACGTCCTGGACGATCTAGCCGACATCGTGCGGGTGTACGCGGCCGACGGCACGTCGCTGCTGAACGTCCCCGTCGCCTTCGACGCTCGCTCCGTCAGCGGCGGCCCGGGCGGTGCTACCCCGGCCGGTGACGGACCCTCGGATCCGCTGGGGTCCGTGTTCGTCCTGCGCGAGCCCGGTTACATCGAGCGCTACGCGGACGACGGCACCGTCACCGCCCGCTTCGACGCCCGCCCGCTGGCCTTCTCCGACCCGACGACACTGACCGACCTCACGGTCGACAGCGCCGGCCGGGTCTACGTGGCCGACGGCCAGTCCAGCCTGATCAGCGTCTTCGAGCCGTCCGCCGATCCCGACGCACTGGCCGTGCCCGAGGACCGCACGTGCACGTTCCGCGGCCATACGGCTGCCGATCCGCTGTCCATGCCGCTCGGCGCCTCGACGACCGTCACCTACACCCTCGACGGGCGCTGCGGCATCGGCGAAGAGCCGGCCGACATCGTCGTCGTCGTGCCGTACCTCTCCGAGCTGCAGCAAGGGGCGGATCCGTCCGCGACGACGATCACCGAGCTCAAGCTGTTGGCCGCACGCCTCGACTTCAGCCGCCACCGGATCGGCCTCGTCAGCTACTACAACACGACGGCCCTCGACCTGCCGCTGACCGGCGATCGAAGCGCCTACATGCGCGCCGTCGAGGACATCCAACGCTTCACGCCGGCCGCGCCGACCATTCGACCGCGGCTCAAGGACGCCATGGAAGAGGCAGCCGAACTGTTCGACACCAGCGGCTCGCGCCGCAAGGTGATGGTCCTGGACCGCGCCGCGTACTGCAGCGCCGCCAACGAGTTCTTCCCCGGCCAGTGCGCCGGGATCCCGCCGGCCGAGGACACGGCCGCCCAGATCCGGCTATCCGGGGTGACGATCATCGCGATCACGAGCTTCGGCGCGTCCGACCTGGCCAGCTCGGACGAGGACGTCATGAACGGCACGTACGCCGCCCACCGCCGGATGGTCCGCTACGGCGTCCCGGATCTCCTGGCCACCGGCTTCACGCTCACCAGCGCCGTCCCGGCGACGATGGACGTCGAGCCCGGCAGCCTCTCGGCCGCCGGATCGTGGCTGGCGCCGAACATGACGTGGTCGCACGCCTCGCTCGACGCGCCGTCCCCGTTCTCGGCCCGCCTCAAGCCGCGGGCCGCCGGCACGTGGCCCGTCACGGACGGCACGTTCGCCGAGTTCGTCGATGGCTGGGGCCAGCCGCAGCGCGTACCGTTCCCGTCGCTGTCCGTCGAGGTCGTCGGCCCGCCGGCGACGGCCACGTCGCCGGCCACGTCCACCCCGCCGCCCGCCGCTTCGCCCACCTCCACCGCGACGCCCGAGACCGTGCGCGTCTACCTGCCGTTCGCGGCTCGATCCCTGTGCTGGCCGCAGAAGGCGCGACAGGACATCGTGCTCGTCGTCGACGTCTCGAACTCGATGGCCGACGGCGGGCTGGCGACGGCCGTGAGCAGCATCCGCGCCTTCCTGGACGTCGTCGGCTTGGCGGACGGCACGGACCGCGTGGCGCTCGTCGACTTCGCCACCGAGGCGCGCGTCGCCGTGCCGCTCTCAAGCGACCGCGCAATGCTCGACGCCGGCCTGACCGGCCTGACGACACGCTCCGGCACGCGGATCGACCGCGGGCTCGAGGCGGCGACGGGCGTGCTGGCCGAGGGACGCCGGCCAACGGCCAAGCCGGTCATCGTCGTGCTGTCGGATGGCCGCCAGGTCGAGGCGCCGGAGCGCGCCGCCGCCGCAGCGGACGAAGCGCGCCGGGCGCACGGGATCGAGGTCTACGCGATCGGCTTTGGCGCCGACGTCGACCGCGCGCAGCTCGAGGCCGTGGCGGGTGATCCCGCCCGCGTCTTCCTGGCGCTGACCGGCGCCGAGCTGGCCGAGGTCTACCGCACGATCGCGGCGCAGATGCCGGGGTGCCCATAAGAACGAAGCCGGCCAACGCGGCGTCCCGGGACGCCGCGTTGGCCGGCACGGTCACGCCCTCACGGCGCGTTCGTCGACTCGTCCATCCCCGAAGCCCGGCGGGTCAGGAGGTTCAGCTCATCCACCGCCAACGGCCCTTCGACCCGCGCCGACAGGAAGCCTTGCGTGTCGAAGATGAACGTCCACGGGTCCGTGGTCAGGCCCCAGTCCTTGGCCGTGGCCGACATCTGGCTCGGGTCGGCGGGATCGCGTGATTCGATGTGGATGAAGTTGGCGCCGAGCTTCCACGCGGTTGCGGCGCGCTTGATCGGGTCGAGGGCGTCGCGGCACTCCGCTTCCGGACAGTTGCCCGGCGAGCTGAAGTGGACGACCGTCGCATAGCCGGAGACGACGCCCGAGGACACGCGCTTGTAGTAGAGGTCGTTGGCCGGATTCGGATCGGTCGTGAGCGCCGCCACCCCGCTGGCGTCCTCGGCGTACGGCGTCTCTCCGGTGGGCGGCGGCTGCCTGGCCGCCGGCAATTTCGTGCGCCCCGCCACCTGGAAGTCGGCCCGGGCGATGCCCTGCGTGCCGTCCATCAGCTGGACCGCCACGTCGACCGACCACGGGCCGGAAGCGTCGAAGTCCGTGTACGTCACCCATCGCCCGCCGCCGGTCAGCCCCCGTCCGAAGAAGAGCGCCGGGCCGTTGGCGGTCCGCTGCGGGCCGCTGTCGCTTTGGCGATAGAACGTCGTCTCGACGTTGCCGTTCTCGATCACCTCGCCGTCGTCCCTCTTGAGCACGAACGCAAGGCGATCGAAGCCGGGCCCGATGACGGATGTCTTGATCTCGATCGAGATCGCCCGCGCCTCGGGCGACGGGGTGATCCGGCTGAACGGGTCCTCCGTCGGCGGCACCGGCGTGACCGTCGGCGGGTCGGACCGGCAGCCGGCGACGGCGAGCGTCAGCCCGAGCGAAACGGTCGCCAGTGTGAGCGAAACAAAGCGCGATCGGAGTCGGGTCCCTGTCAGCTGATCCACCTTACCCTCCTCCTGTGACGCGTTCCAGCAGCGGAACGAGCTCGGCCTGCGTAGCGTTGCCCTCGAGCCGGGCGGCGACGTGGCCATCGCCCGTCAACACAAACGTCCACGGCTCGGTTTCGAGACCCCAGGCATCCATCTCGTCCGCCAGGACGAGCGGGTTGAACGACTTGTAGACCTCGAGGTGGATGACGTTCACCCGGCCGCGCCACGCCGCGGCCACCGCCTTCACCTCGTCGATGACGGGCGTGCAGATGCGCGATTCACAGTAGCCGGGCGTCGCAAAGACGACGACCGTCGGTTTGCCGCTGGCGACGGCCTCATCGACGGTCATGGCATAGAGCTCGGGGTCGGGCATCGGATCGCTCGTCAGCGCGGCGATGTCCGGGACGGTGGCCAGCGTCCGGTTCGCCGTCGGCGGCGCCATGTCGCCCACCGCCGGCGAGCGGGGCCGGCTGGCGACCTCGAACCGTACCCGGTTGGGCGCAACGGCCCGGCCATCCGGCAGCGTGCCGCTGATCTGGACCCCCACGGCCCGGCGCGGTCGAAGCGCGTCAGCGCCACGTACGTGCCGGCCTCGGGCAGCCGCGAGGCGTAGTACGTCGCCGGGACGGTGTCCGTCTCCTCGGCCGACTCGCCTTCCAGTCGAAAGAACGTCGCCGTGGCGTCGACGTCGGGGAGGAGCTCGTTGTCGACGCCAAGGACGGCGAACGCAAACCTGTCCTCGCCGACCGCCAGGTCGCTCGCCGCGATCGAGATCTGGATCGGAACGCCCGCGGCGTCGTCTGCGGCGGCCGTCGACGACGCCGCGGTTGGCCCGTCACCGGCGGACGAGGCCACTTGCGCGCCGTCCGTCACGGTCGCGCTCGGCGCCGTCGGGCCGGCCGTCGAATCGTCGGAACAGCCGGCGGCGACGCTTGCGACGGCCGTCGCGAACGCCAGAGCCGCCAGCATCGCGGCCGGCGTCGGTCGGGCGCGGCGCCGCGCGACGGTCGCAACGCCGAGCACCGCCACGGTCAGCGCCACGAGGACGAGGATCGTCTGCCCTGCCGTGCCCGATGGTTGCGACGCCGCCGCCACGTCACCGACGCTGAACGTGTAGCTGCCTGACGTCTTGTGCCCGTCGGCCGCGTCGTGGGCCGTCCAGGCGACGGTGTAAGCACCGAGCGGAAGGTCGTGCAGCAGGTCGACGGACATCGCGTGCGGGTCATCGGCGTCCACCCGGGTCGGGCCCTCGGTGACCTCGGCGAATGTGTCGTCGACGACGCTGATCGTGCTCTCCGGACCGAGCGGATCCGTGTACCGCACGGTGACCGTCGTCGGCGCAGGAAGGACGGCATCGCCCGGGGCGGGCTTGCTTTCGACGGTCTCGCTGTGCGCCGCCGCCGGCGCCGTCCGGACGAGGGCAAGCGCCCACGCCAGCACGAGCACGGCGGCGGCCCGTCGGGCGAACGGCAGCCGGGTGCCGGCAGCGCCGGGGGCGCGGCGTCGTGCGCGGGACGGGCCGTCTTCAGGCGCCATGCTGTCGACCTATTCGGTGGCGGTCGGAATCGCGGGCTCGGTGGGCAGACCGGGCGTGGTCGGCAACGCGACGATGGTCGCCATGCCGGGCAGGCCGATTGGGGCGGTGTCCGTCAGCGCGGTCGTGTCCGTCAGTGCGGACGTGTCCCCGAGTCCGGTGTCCGCAGCCGGCGTGCCCGCTGTCGATCCCGTTGTCGATCCCGTCGTCGTCGGGGCAGCGGCCGTCGGCGTCGGGGCGAGGGGCGGGGTCGTCAGCCAATCCTCGAGCTGGCCGAGATCGAAGCCGCTGACGATATAGATCGTCGTGCCGTCCTTGGCCATCACGTATCGGTCGCTCTCGCTCGTCAGCGGCGGATCGCCGACGATGAGCGTGTGCGCCGTTTCCGACACCGTGAACGTCACGGTCAGGGTCGGCGAGGCGAAGCCGTAGTTCGTCGCGTCGCGGCCGCCGGGCAGGGTGCGCTGCACGGACGGACTGGCCGTCCGCTCGACGACGCCGGCGACCTCGTCGTTCGTCGGCAGGTTGTCGACCTGCCACTTGCCGTCGACCAGCGCCAGCGTGTACGCGTTGCCGGCGCCCGACACCTCGACCTTCGAGACCGCCTTGGCGTCGAGCGCCCAGATCGGCCCCGGAGTCGGCGTCGGCGCGTTCGGGCCAACCTGCTTGCCGGTCTCGTTGCGCAGGCTGTAGGCCAGGATGACCATCGCGGCGAAGATCAGGAACAGGATGAGCGTCAGTCGTCGGTTCATCGTCCTCGTCCTTTAGCGGCGCTGCCACCAGACGTAGAAGCCGATCGCGGCGACGATCGCCGGGAGCAGCAGCGTGGTGACCAGGAAGATCAGGATCGGGCTCTGCGGCGCGCGGAGCGGACGGTCGTCCGGCTCGGTCGCCCGGATGCCCATCAACTCCTCGTCCTGCGCCAGCCAGTTGATGGAGTTCAGCACGAGGACGATGTTGCCGCTGGCTTGGATCTGCTGGAGGATCGCATCCGCGACCAAGCTGGCGCTGCCGATGACGACGATTCGGCCGGGTTCCTGCGCCGCGGCGCCGTCCGCACCGGCCGCCGGCTCACCGGCCACGGCGAGGTCGAGCGGGCCGGCGGCGTCCACGTCGTCCTTCGTCGGCTGCGCATTCTCGACCTCGAGGGCCGCCAGATCCGTCTCGCCCCACGCCGCGTCGCTCGTCTTGAGCAACGCCGACGTCGTCGTGCCGGACGGAGCGGTCGACGGGAGGACGATCGACCGGGCGCCGGGGAGGACGGTGAGGAGGGGCTCCGGGTTCGACATGTCGCTCGTGATCTCGTGGAACTGGAAACCTTCCTTCGAGATGACCGGGACGGCGGGGCTCTGCAGGGCACTCTCGGGATCGAGCACGAGGTCGTTGCGGAGGCTCATGCCGTAGCGGTTCAGCAGCGGCGAGAGATCGGCCTTGTCCTGCGGGTCGGCGAGGACGAGCACGCCGCCGCCGCCGGCGCTGAAGCTGGCCAGGCGCTCGAGCTCGGTGCTGTTGAACGGCTCCTGTGCGCCCGCGACGACGATGACGTCGGCGCTGAGCGTGTCGCTCGTCGCCAGCTGCACGGTGACGACCTTGTAGCCGTCGCGCTCGAGGGATTGGGCGATCCCGGCGTAGGAACGCTGGTCGGATCCCGTCGGGCTGTACTCCTTGTGGCCGGACGTGAACGCCACGACCTTCTCCCGCGGACGGGTGACCTTGATGATCGCCCCCGTGATCGACTTCTCGTCGAACGCGTACACGACCTCGTGCCGGTCGCCCATCCGGACGACAACCTCGTTGTTGGTCAGGGGCTGTTGGATCGCCTCCTGCAGCGCGAGCGCCCGCTCCGGTTCGGCCCCGGCGTCGATGGTCGCGAAGGTGACGGCGTTGCCGTAGGCGACGTAGTTGTCCATGAGCCGCCGGAGGTCCGCCAGCGTCGGGCTGCCCGCCGCCATGACCGCCGTGACCTTGATCTGCTGGCCCTGGTCGCGCAGGTCATCGAGGATCGTCTTGGACTGGCCCGAGATCGCGAACCGCTGGTTCGTCGTCGTGTCGAGCTTGACGAATCGCTGCGTGCCGAGAATGTTGATCACGACGAGGATGCCGATGACCGACACCAGCAGCACGAGCGCGTTGCCGCCGAACCGCGCCTGGCGCGACCCGAACGCCGTGCGCATCTCATCGGCTCGGCCGAGGGGATACGCCAACAAGAGGACGATACCGGCGGCGCCGATCGCCAGCGGCAGCCAATCGGGGCCGGTGTTCGTCTGCCGCATGCCGAGCGCGCCGACGATCAGGACGAGGCCGACGGCCGCGACATAGGGTGCGACCGCGCTTAGCTTCTCACGCATCTAGCGCCACCTCCGGGACTCGAGGATTCGGGTGGCCAGGAAGAGGCACCCGATCGTGAACGTGACCATGTGGATGACGTCGCGCGAGTCGATGACCCCCTGGCCGAAGTTGTTGAAGTGATCGGAGAGGCCGATGTAGCCGATCGACTTCACCAACCATCCGCCGCTGGGGAAGATCTGGTTCACGAGCGGGAGAAACCAGAGGATCATGCTGAGCATGATCCCGACGAACGCGGCGATCGCCTGGTTCTGCGTCAAGGACGACGTGAGCACGCCGAGCGAAAGGAGCATCGCGCCCAGGAGGAACATGCCCAGGTAGCTGGCGAGCAGCGGCCCCCAGTCCATGCCCTTCTCGGCGTAGCGCAGCAGGATGGCGACGTGCGCCAGCGTCAGCGACGTCAACCCGACGTACATGCAGATCGCGCCGAGCCACTTCCCCCAGACGACCTGCCAGTCGTTCACCGGCGCCGTCATCAGCACCTCGAGCGTGCCCGTCCGCTGCTCCTCGGCCAGAAGCTTCATCGACAGCACCGGCGCCGCGAAGAGCATCACGGTGCTGTATAGGTTCAAGAGCTGCGTCATCTCGGCTTGCTGGCCCGGGCTGTTCAGGATGAAGCCGAACAGGAAGCCGCTGAAGACCATGAAGACCGTCGCGACGACCCAGAAGACCGGCGACGTGAAGTACGACGCGATCTCGCGGCGCGCGATCGTCCAGAGGTTACGCATCGCCGTCCTCCTCTCCCGCATCCGTGTCCGTCTCGATTTCGGTTTCGTCGACGACGTCCGCATCGGCCGTCAGCTCGAGGAAGATCCGCTCGAGCGACATGCCCATCGGCGTCAGCTCCAGCAGCGGCCAGCCGCGCCCGACGATCGTCTGGGCGATGCCGGCCCGGGGGTTGCCCTTGGCCGTCGCCTTGACGAGGTAGCGCCCGTCGCCTTCGTGCGCCACGCCGGCAACGCCTTCGACGTCGGCCAGCGCCTTCTCGACCTCGCGCGCCGCCACGCTCGGCGCCACGACGACCCGCACCGCCTGCGCCCCTGCCAGCTGGCTCTGCAGCTCCTCGGGCGACGCCGCCGCCACGATCTCGCCCCGGTTGATCACCAGGACGCGGTCGCACAGCTGCTCGGCCTCCGAGAGGATGTGCGTCGAGATGATCACGGTGTGGTTGCCCTTCAGCTCATGGATGAGGCTGCGGACATCCTGGATCTGGCGCGGGTCGAGGCCGATCGTCGGCTCGTCGAGGATGACGACGGGCGGATCATGCAGCACCGCCTGAGCGATGCCGACGCGCTGGCGCAGCCCCTTCGAGAGCTGGCCGATCACCTGGTCGGCGCGGTCGTCGAGGTTCACCCGGCTCATGGCGCGCTCGACCGCATCGTTGCGGTTGGCGACGCCGCGCAGGCGCGCCATGAAGTCCAAGTAGCTCCAGACCGTCATGTCCGTGTAGAGCGGGGTCGTCTCGGGCAGATAGCCGATGTGCCGGCGCACCTCCATCGACTGCTCGATGATGTCGAAGCCCGCGATCGAGGCGCGGCCGCTCGTCGGCGGCAGATAGCCGGTCAGGATGCGCATCGTCGTCGTCTTCCCGGCGCCGTTCGGTCCGAGGAAGCCGACGATCTCGCCGCGGTAGGCGTCGAACGTGATGTCGCGCAGAGCGGGGCTCGGACCGTAGTAACGAGCCAGGTGCTCGGCCTGGATCATCACTTCTCGGTCCTGGGCTGGCTGTGATTTCATGGGCGCTCCCCCACCTGGTATCGCGGATCGCAGTGACTGTGGAACCCAAACAGACACCCCGCACGCGCGGGCGCCGCGTCGGTCTGACGACACGGCGATCGGCGGTCGGGGACAAGCGCGCGATTATAGACCGATCGTCTGCCGCGTGGGGCGACATTCCTGAGTAGCGGGTGAGAGCGTCGCTCGACGACGTGCGGCGAGGCTGGATGTCGGCGTCGACGGCGGGACGGCTTCGCGGGCCACCCCTTGCATGTGAATGATTCTTAAAGTTTCCGGACCACTTTTTGGGGCCGGGAGGTACTGTCGCCAGAATTTCCGCATCCGGTATGTGAACGATCGCCGAAGACACTAGATGTGGGTAAGCACAAACGTTCGATGCTTTTGTCACACGTCGGCGGACTTGCGGAGCGCGCCGGCCGGCGGCTAGAATCGCCCCGATCCGCTGGTGAGGATCGTTGGCCCGGGCGGTCGGCCGGTGCCGGGCTTCCGCCAGCGCATCAGCCACAGCCCGACATGTGCATTGACCCGTTGGACGGTCGAGCGTACCCGACGGGTGCGCCGTGAGCGTCGCCGTGTTCGCGCGCCGCTCGACCTTGTTGTGCCTCTTGGTCTTGCTGTGCCTCTTGGTCTTGCTGTGCCCATTGGGTCTTGCCGCGCCGCTTGGACTTGCCGCCCGGTGCGCCGTTCCCACCGCTCATCCCACCGGTCGACGCCAGAAGGGTCCGCCCCCATGCTCCTCCCGACAACCGCCCAAGACGTGTGGCAGCGCGTCCTGACCGCGTTGCAGCTTCAGATGACCCGGGCGACTTTCGACGCCTGGCTGAAGCACACCCGAGCGCTCGAGCTCGACGGCGACACGCTGGTGGTGGCGGTTCCGAACTCGGCGACGCACGACTGGCTGACGAGCCGTCTGGGCGGCGCCATGCGGGACACCGTCGCCACCGTGGCCGGCCCGGACGTGGCGTGGCGGTTCGTCGTCGACTCCGTCGATTCCCTCGGCGCCGCCGGCGCCGGGCCGGTGCGCGAACCGCAGCCCTCGGCGAACCACTTCGAGCAGCCGACCCTCCCGGCCAGCACCGGCTCGGCATTCCGCACCACCTCGACGATCCTGAACCCGCGCTATCGCTTCGACACGTTCGTCGTCGGCGCCGGCAACCGGCTGGCCCATGCCGCGGCGCAGGCCGTGGCCGAGCACCCGGCTCAGCGGTTCAACCCGTTGTTCATCTACGGCGGCGTCGGCCTCGGCAAGACGCACCTGCTGCACGCCATCGCCCACTCCGCCGCGTCGCGCGGCCTTAACGTGCAGCTCGTCTCCAGCGAGAAGTTCACGAACGACCTGATCAACGCGATCCGCACCCAGGCCACGGACGCGTTTCGCGCCGCGTACCGCGCCTGCCACATGCTCCTCATCGACGACGTTCACTTCATCGCCGGCAAGGAATCGACCCAGGAGGAGTTCTTCCACACGTTCAACGCGATCCACGAAGCGGACGGGCAGATCGTGCTGTCCAGCGATCGCCCACCGCAGCACATCGCTACCCTCGAGGACCGGCTGCGATCGCGCTTCCAGTGGGGCCTGCAGGTCGACATCGCGCCGCCCGACCTGGAGACGCGGATCGCGATCCTTCGCGCGAAGAACGAGCGCCTGGGCCACGAAGTGAACGACGCCGTGCTCGAGCAGATCGCCGCCGCGGTCCAGAACAACGTCCGCGAGCTCGAGGGCGCCCTCAACCGGGTCATCGCCTACGCCCAGTCAAACGGCTTCCCGCTGAACGCCGACACCGCCAGCCGCGCGCTGGCCGACCTCATGATCCGGCGCGAGCCGCCGGCGCTGCCGGAGATCATCCGCGCCGTGGCGGCGCACTACGACGTGAGCGAGGACGAGCTTCGCGGCCGCGGCCGAACGGCACGCGTCGCGGAGCCGCGCCAGGTGGCGATGTACCTCATGCGCGAGGAAGCGGATGCGAGCTTCCCGGCGATCGGCGCCGCACTCGGCGGGCGTGACCACACGACGGCCATGCACGGCGCGGAGAAGATCACCCGGATGGTCGAGGTCGATGCCCAGCTTCAGCGTGACCTCGTCCAGCTGCGGCAGCGCCTCTACAGTCGCTGAACCCGTCGGGTCAACCCTTGCCCGCCGCCATCTCAAGCCGCTGATTCGGCCGTTCAGGCCGCTGATTAAGTGGATAACTGTGGGTTTTGTGGGGATAAGACAGGTCAGATGGGGATAACTTCACGTCCCGTGACATCGGACGGTCGGTCCCGACACCACAAGATGTACCGCCCCTGACGGGCCCAAGCACGACATCCCTGCTCCAACCGGCGCCAGTCCGCGCCGGACCGCCCGCGGACGTTGTCCAACGCTCTCCCGACGCCGTCCACATCTCCCCCTGGAAGGTCCCTTTCGGGCACCACAAGCGGTTGCGGTTCGCCGACGCCTGGGGGACGAGGGCTACCGCCGGGCGATGCGCGGTCGGGAGTCATCCACAATCCACAGCCCCTACTGCTGCGGCTTTCTTTTATACTCAACCACAACTGGAAGAAGTGGATTCGTTCTTCCGAACCATCCTCCAGCAACGCCATCGACCGTCGTCCACGACGGCCGTCGACGCAGGAGTCCGCCGTTGAACCCGCTCCCGCAACGCACGAAGATCGTCTGCACCCTCGGCCCGGCCAGCGAGGACGCGGCGACGCTGCGCGCGATGATCCGCGCCGGGATGAGCGTGGCGCGGATCAACATGTCGCACGGCACGACGGCCGAGCACAGCGCGCGGCTGGCCACGCTGCGCAAGGTGGCGGAAGCCGAGGGCGCGGTCGTCGCCGTGCTGCAGGACCTGCAGGGTCCCCGCCTGCGGTTGGGCGAGGTCGCGGACGGGACGGTGCTGACGGAGGGCCAAACGCTGACGCTCGACGGGCACAGCGCCGTCGGCGACGCCCGACGGATGAAGGTCAGTTACGCCCGGCCGCTGGCCGAGAACGTCCAGCGCGGCCAGCGAATCCTCATCGACGACGGGCGGATCGTGCTCCGCGTCGTCGGGAGCGGGGTCGAGGACATCGAGACCGAGGTCGTCGAGGGCGGCCCGGTGTCCTCGCACAAAGGGGTCAACCTGCCGGAGACACCGCTCGCGATCCTCTCGCCGACGCCGAAGGACCTGCAGGACGTGCAGTTCGGCTTGGCGGAGGACGTCGACTTCATCGCGCTGTCGTTCGTGAGCGACGCGGCGCAGGTGCGTGCGCTCCAACAGTTCATCCGCGACTCCGGCGGCGACATCCCGGTCATCGCCAAGATCGAGCGGCCCGAGGCGGTGCGGAACCTCGCGGCGATCGTCGCGCAGTCGGACGGCGTGATGGTGGCGCGCGGCGACCTGGCGCTCGAGATCGGCGCGGCCCGCGTGCCGGTCGAGCAGAAGCGGATCATCCAGATGGCGAACGAGGCCGCGATCCCGGTGATCACGGCCACCCAGATGCTGGATTCGATGATCCACAGCACGCTGCCGACCCGCGCCGAAGCGAACGATGTGGCGAACGCGATCTACGATGGGACGGACGCCGTGATGCTCTCCGCCGAAACGGCGATGGGCGACCATCCGGCGGAGGTTGTGGCGATGATGGCGGCGATCGCGCGCGAGGTCGAGCGCGTGCTGCCGTACGAGGACCTCGGCCGGCGCGGCGCCGTCGGCCGGAAGCACACGGTGGACGGGGCGATCTGCGAGGCGGCGGTCGACATTGCCCGGCGGGTGAACGTCGCCGCGATCATCGCCGGCACGTCGTCCGGCTCGACGCCGCGGGCGGTGGCGGCCCATCGACCGGAGATGCCGCTCATCGGCGCGGCGCACCAGGAACAGGTGGCGCGGCGGATGGCGCTCGTGTGGGGCGTGACGCCGCTCATCGTGGCGCCGTACGCGACGACGGACGAGATGGTGCGCGCGCTGATCGAGACGACCGCCAAAGCCGGGCTCATCGGGGCGGACGACCGCGTCGTCATCACGTCCGGCCAGCCGATCGGCCGCTCCGGCACGACGAGCATGGTCCAGGTGCGGTTCGCCGGCGACTACCTCATGCTGGACGTGGCGACGCGCGACGTCCCGGCGGCTGCCGGCCGTACGAAGCGCTGATGGGGGCGCAGTTGGGTCGGCCGCGCATCGCGCCCCGCCGCACCGTTCGATGACGGAGCGGCGCGATCCCGCGATCTCACCCGAGGACTTGGCGCGCGCCGTCGCCCGGGCGGCGGATCGGCACCTGCAGCTCGGCGTGCGGCTGCCGGACGGGCGCTGGCTGGCGTACGCCGAGTTCGGCGCGCCGGACGGGCGGCCGGTGTTCGTGTTCCACGGCGTCCCCGGCTCGCGCCTGCTCATGGACGACGACCGGCCGATCGCCGACGCCGGGCTGCGGATGATCGCCGTCGACCGACCCGGTATCGGCCGCTCCGACCCGCAGCGGGGCCGCCGGATGCTGGACTGGCCGCGGGACATCGCCGTGCTGGCCGATACGCTTGGCCTGCGCACGTTCGCCGTCGCCGGCGGCTCGGGCGGCGGACCGTATGCCCTGGCCTGCGCGCACGTGCTGCCCGACCGCGTGACGCGCGTCGTCCTGGCGGCCTCGATGGCGCCGCTCGACCGTCCCGGCGCGCTCGACGGCTTCGCGCCGTCGCGGCGGTTCGCGTGGTGGATGCTGCAGCACGCGCCGCTCCAGCGTCAGATCACGAGCTGGATGCAGGCCCGGCTCTTCCGAAAGGAACCGACTTGGATGCTCGGCCGGATGACGCGCCGGATGTCCGAAGCCGACCGCGCCGCTGTCATGGATGCCGCCGTGCACGATGTCTTGCTCGGCCAGCTGCGCGAGGCGTTCCGCCAGGGCTGGCGGGGCGTGGCGCAGGACTTCGCGGTCCTGACCCGGCCGTGGGGGTTCGCGTTGGGCGAGATCCGGACGCCCGTCGACCTCTGGCAGGGGCTCGACGACGAGAACGTGCCGGCGGCGATGGGCCGCTATCTGGCCGCGACGCTGCCGAACTGCCGGGCGCGCTTCGAGCCGGGCGGCGGGCACTTCGGGCCGCTGGAGACGATGGACGAGATCTTGGCGGTGTTGGGGGGCGGCGAAGTGGGCGAGGACACGCGCGACGGCGACGAGAGGCGGGCCAGATGAGCGGGCAGGTCGATCTCTTCCACGCGCCGCTGCGGTTCGGCAGCTTCGCCGAGCTCGAGTCGGCGCTGCTGAACCTGACCGGCGATCCGCTCGAGCCCGAGGGCGGCCGGATCGTCATCTACCGCGGCAACCCCGCCGCGCGGCTGATGATCGTCGGCGAGGCGCCGGGGGCCGAGGAGGATCGGCTCGGGCAGCCGTTCGTCGGCAAGAGCGGCAAGCTGCTGGACGCGATCCTGCAGTCCGTCGGCTTCGACCCGGCGGTGGACGTCTTCGTCACGAACAGCGCCTTCCGCCGCCCGCGCGACAACCGCAAGCCGACGACCGAGGAGATCGAGTGGTACCGGCCGTGGCTGACGGAGATCATCCGTCTGATCGACCCCAAGGTCATCCTGTTGACGGGCGCCGTGGCGCTGCAGTCCGTCCTCGACGAGCGCCGCGGGATCACGAAGGTGCGCGGCGAGTGGTTCGATCTCGACGGCCGCAAGGTCATGCCGATCTTCCACCCGGCATACCTGCTGCGCAACCCGTCGAGCGCCGAGGGGTCGCCGAAGCGGTTGATGTGGGGGGATGTGCAGGAGGTGCGGCGGGTGCTTGATGCGTTGGACATTCGATCCGCGTCGCTTCGCCCACCACTCGAGCCGCAGTCTGATCGGTGATCTCACGTGCCAGACCGACCCCGGAGGGACATATGCCGAGTGAAGTGGCCGACCCCCAGCCCGACGATCCGCCGCTCTGGTTGCGGCGGCGATGGAAATGAACGACGATGTGCACGTTGGAGGCTCAGACCGGACGCTTGCGAGGGCGAGCTGAACGAGATCGTGCGTTGGCCGGCCGCCGGTGGTGCGGGCGGGGATCGATAAGCCGAGAGGCACAGGAGGGTGTGGAGGAATGGATCCAGTCGACGAAGAGAAGACGCTTGCGAGCCTGATCCAAGTGGATGTCGAGCGACGATCGGAGGATGCGGCGGAGCGTCTGAAGGATCTCGAAAAAGAGACGCACATCATGCTCTGGCAGTTCTTGGGCGGCAGGCTCGAGGACCGGATACGGCGGCATGAAGAGGCATCGGTCGACGGGGTCCCAGCGATCGAGGTGGACGGCTTCTACTTCTGGGCTCCGAAAGGGAATCGCGGCGGCCTGCAGGTGTGGGCGCGCAGCGCCGAGTCCCCGACCGCGGCGGCGGAATGGGTGAGCACCATACGACTCGCCGATCTCCACGGACTCACGCCCGGGCAGGAGCCGGTCGCGAAATAACATCGTACGTACCTCATCTACCGGTACACTCGAGGCCCGTTCTCGTCTCCTACGCGGAGGCGGGGGCGGGCATCTTTCGTTTCCCTCGAGGTCGCAAGGCCGACCAACCGATCCACCCGTCCCGCCCAGCCGATCCACCGCCGGCGCGCAAGTCGTCGCCCGGTGTCCGTGCCCAATTCGGCGCCCCCACTCACCCGCGCGTATCATTCGCCGCTTACGCGCCAGCGTCCGCTCCCCTGTCTCCCGCCCCCCCGAGGCCCCCATGTTCAACCCCCTCCCCCCCAAGCCCGACTTCCCCGCCGGCGAGAAGGAAATCCTCGCCTTCTGGAAGGCGCGCGGCATCTTCGAGCAGTCCGTCGCCAACCGCGCCGGCGCGCCGCGCTTCGTGTTCTACGAGGGGCCGCCGACGGCGAACGGCTTGCCGCACCCGGGACATGCGCTGACGCGGGCGATGAAGGACATCTTCCCGCGCTACAAGACGATGACCGGCCACCTGGTGGAGCGCAAGGCCGGCTGGGACACGCACGGGCTGCCGGTGGAGGTCGAGGTCTGCAAGGAGCTCGGGATCCACACGAAGGCCGAGATCGAGGCCTACGGGATGGAGGCCTTTGTCCGCAAGTGCATCGACAGCGTCTTTCGGTACACCGCCGAATGGCAGGAGATGTCGGACCGCCTCGGCTTCTGGCTGGACACGGACGGCGCGTACTGCACGTACCACAAGACCTATATCGAGAGCGTCTGGTGGTCGCTGAAGACGCTGTTCGAGCGCGGGCAGCTCTACCAGGGCCACAAGATCGTCTGGTGGTGGCCGCAGGGCGGGACGGCGCTCTCGGCCGGCGAGGTCGGCGAGGGCTATCGTGAAGTCGACGATCCGAGCGTCTACGTCCGCTTCCCGCTCGTCGATGAGCCCGGCACGTCGCTTCTCGTCTGGACGACGACGCCGTGGACGCTCGTGAGCAACCACTTCGCCGCCGTCCATCCGGACATCGACTACGCCGTCGTGCGGGATGACGATGCCGGCGAGCGGCTGATCGTCGCCGCCGAGCTCGTCGAGAAGGTCGCGGCGCTCGAGGGGCGGACGTGGGTCGTCGAGGAGATGCTGGCCGGGCGCGATCTCGTCGGGCGGCGGTACCGGCCGCCGTTCGATGTGTACCACCACGAATTGGGCGATCGAACGGCGCCGCTGGCCGCCGGTACGGCTGCGACGAACGTGGGCGCCAGCGTCGACGCCCCGCCCGGCCACGACCACATCGGCTGGCGCGTCGTCGCCGCGCCGTTCGTGACGACGGACAGCGGCACCGGCGTCGTGCACGAGGCGCCGGCCTTCGGCGAGGTGGACTTCGAGCTCCTCGTGAAGACGGAGCGGCCGCGCTTCGCCGATCCCGACGCCGTCCCGCTCCTGTGCGCCGTCGCCCCGGACGGCTCGTTCACCGCCGAGGCGGGCGACGCGCTCGCCGGGCGGTACATCAAGGACGCGGACAAGGACATCATCAAGGACCTGCGTGAGCGCGGACTGCTCTACCACCGCGCCCAGATCCGGCACGACTACCCGTTCTGCCCGCGTGCACCCGAAGACGCGCTCATCCAGTACGCCCGCGCCAGCTGGTTCGTCCGCACGAGCGACTTCAAGGGCGAGATGCTGGCGAACAACGACGCCGTGAACTGGCTGCCCGACCACATCAAGGAGGGCCGCTTCGGCGACTTCCTGCGCAACAACGTCGACTGGGCGCTGTCGCGCGAGCGCTTCTGGGGCACGCCGCTGCCGATCTGGAAGTGCGAGGCTTCGGGGGAGATGGAGGCGATCGGGGCGCTGGGCGAGCTCTTCGCCAAGCCGGGCGTGACGGGCACGGAAGTCTGGGAGGCGGCCAAGGCGGCCGACCCGACGCTGCCGGACGATCTGCGGATCCACAAGCCGTACATCGACGCGCTGACGTACGACAGCCCGTTCGCGCCGGGGGCGCGGATGCGGCGCGTGACGGAGGTCATCGACTGCTGGTGGGACGCCGGGAGCATGCCGTTCGCGCAGTGGGGCTTCCCGCACCTGCCGGGCAGCCAGGAGCGCTTCCGCGAGATGTTCCCGGCCGACTTCATCAGCGAGGCGATCGACCAGACGCGCGGCTGGTTCTACGGCCTCATGTCGATCAGCACGCTCCTGTTCGGCGACGAGGACCGGCTGGACTGGACCGTCGACGCGCCGGAAGCCGAGCCGCCGCACCCGTTCCGCACGTGCATCGTCCTGGGGCACATGATGGGCGAGGACGGGCTGAAGATGAGCAAGCGGACGAAGAATTACCGCAGCCCCGGCTATGTCTTCGACGCCCTCGGCGCGGACGCGATGCGGTGGTACTTCTACAGCGCCCAGCCGCCCTGGACCACCGTCCGCTTCCAGGAGAACGCGATCCGCGACGCCCAGCGCGAGTTCCTGCTGCGGCTGTCGAACGTCTGGAGCTTCTTCAACATCTATGCCCGGCTGGACGGCTTCGACCCGGGAGTCGCCGTCGTAGAAACGTCGACGACAACGGCAACGGCGACCGCACCGGCGACGGCCACCGGTTGGCGTCCGGTCGCCGAGCGCGCCGAGCTGGACCGCTGGATCATCGGCGAGCTTCACCGGACCGTCCGCGCCGTCCGCGCCTCGATGGACCGCTTCGAGAACCACCCCGCCGCCGGCGCCCTCGTCACGTTCGTCGACGCCCTGTCCAACTGGTACGTCCGCCGCTCGCGCGACCGGTTCTGGGGGGCGCCGTCCCAGGACAAGTGGGATGCGTACAACACCCTGTACGAGGTCCTCGTGGACCTCTCGAAGGTCATCGCCCCGTTCACGCCGTTCTTCGCCGAGCGGCTGTACCGCAACCTCGTCGGCGAGGTAGCGGAGGCGGCCGGCATCGTGGCCGGCGAGGATGTGGCGGTCGCCGGCCGCCGAGCTGTCGCGCCCAGCGTCCACCTGTGCGATTACCCGACGGCCGACGCGATGCTCATCGACGAGGCTCTCTCCGCCGAGATGGCCCTCGTCCGCGAGGCCGTGTCGGCCGGCCACGGCGCCCGTGCCGACGCCGGCCTGAAGGTCCGCCAGCCGCTCTCGCTGGCCGAAGTCGTCGTTGCGGACGCCGCGTCGGCGCAGGCCATCGAGCGGCATGCTGGCCTCGTGGCCGAGGAGCTGAACGTCCAGCACGTCGAGCCGACGCGCGAGGCCGATCGCTACGTGACGTTCATCGTCAAGCCGAACTTCCGGACGCTCGGACCCAAGTTCGGGCCACGCGTCCAGCGTCTCGGCGCCGTCCTCGCGGCCGTGGATCCCGCCGCCGCCCGCCGCGCCCTCGTCGACGACGGCCGCTTGGTCGTCGACCTCGACGGCGAGGCGGTGACGCTAACGCCGGACGATGTCGAGGTGCGGCTGACCGCGCGCGAGGGCTTCGCGGCGGCCGAGGGCCGGGGCGTCGTCGTCGTCCTATCGACCGAGATCACGCCGGAGCTGAAGGAGCTCGGCTTGGTTCGCGAACTGCTCCACCACATCCAGGCCGCCCGCAAGGCGGACGACCTGCCCTACCAGGCCCGCATCGCCCTCGACCTCGATACGTCGCCCGACCTCGCCGTCGTCGCCGAGCGCCACGCCGAGACGATCCGCCGCGAATGCCTCGTCGTCGACCTGGTGATGGGCGCGCCGCGGGACGGCGCAGCGGTGCACGAGGGCGACGTCGAGGGGGTTGGGGTGCGGCTGGGGGTGCGGGTCGTCGGCTAGTACACCACCATTGCAGAATCTCCGGGTTCCGCACTCTGGTGGCACCCAGAGCGTGTCCAGTGGTGGTGTGCTAGCGAAGCGACGCTGCGAACCCGTCCGGATACCGCGCCGCCCATTCACCCCGCAGCATGCCGTACCCTACGGCGTCGTACACCCCGCCCTCCCACGGCCGCGCTTCGCGGTACCGCGCCTCGAGCGTGAAGCCGAGCTTCTCGGCGACGCGCATCATCGCCGCGTTGCCCGTCCACGTTTCCGTCGTCAGGCGCCGCCACGTTGGGAACGCCTCGAACAGAAAGCCGCACCACAGGCCAAGCGCTTCCGTGCCGCGGCCATCGCCCCAGTACGCCTCGTCGTGGATGCCGATGCCGACGGCTGCCCAGTTCGTCTCGCGACTCAGGAAGTAGCGTCCCACCGTGCCGATGTAGGCATCCGTCGCCGCATCGGCGATCGCCAAACGAACGCGTGGCTCGGCGAACGTACCGGCCTCGATCGTCTCCGCCAGGCGGGTGCGCTCGGCCGTGACCATGTCGGCGGTCGGCGGGCCGCCCCACGGAGCGTCGAAGCGATACCATGCGCGATCGGGCGCGCGGAGGCGCTCCCAGGTCGGGAGGTCGGCGAGCCGGAGGTCGCGGAGGCGAACGAGGCGGCCTTCAATGGGCAGCATGGCGCGCTATCGTACATGAGATCGATTTCGTCTGCCCTCGGCGCGCCCCCTATAATCACCCTTCATCTCAGCGCCGGGCGAGCTGCAATCGCTGTGGTCGGCGCGGCACACGTGTAGGTTGAGCCCATGAGCGAAGATAGCCGCTACCCGTTCAGCGACATCGAGGCCAAGTGGCGCGCTTGGTGGGACGAGCAAGGGACGTACCGCACGCTCGGCCCAGGCGACCATGGATTCAATCCGGCGCGGCCGAAGTATTACGTACTGGACATGTTTCCATACCCGTCGGGCAAGGGCCTTCACGTCGGCCACCCGCTGGGCTACATCGCCACCGACATCGTGGCGCGCTACAAGCGGATGCGGGGCTTCAACGTGCTGCACCCGATGGGCTTCGACGCCTTCGGCCTGCCGGCGGAACAGTACGCGATCGAGCACAACGTCCACCCGCGCCTGACGACGATGTCGAACGTCGACACGATCCGGCGCCAGCTGCGCGGTCTCAGTCTTGGGTATGACTGGGAGCGCGAGATCACGACGATCGATCCGGAATACTACCGTTGGACGCAGTGGATCTTCCTGCAGCTCTATGAAAGCTGGTTCGACCCCCGCTCCAAGACCGCCCGTTCGCTCGTCACGCTCGTGACCGCACTGGATGCGGGTGCGTTCGGCGTCGACGGCGCCGGTCGGCTCGTCGCGGCCGACGACCCGGCGATCGACTCGCCCGGCGTGCGTCGCTGGGACGAGTTGTCCGACGTGGCTCGGCGCACGATCGTCGACGCGCACCGACTGGCCTACTTGGCCGAGGTGCCGGTGAACTGGTGCCCGAGGCTCGGCACGGTGCTGGCCAACGAAGAGGTCACGGCCGACGGCCGGAGCGAGCGCGGCAACTTCCCGGTCTACAAGCGGCCGCTCAAACAGTGGATGCTCCGCATCACCGCCTACGCCGACCGCCTCGTTGCCGACCTCGACAACGTCGACTGGCCCGAATCGCTGAAGACGATGCAGCGCAACTGGATCGGCCGCAGCGAGGGCGCGCTCGTCGATTTCGCCCTCGACGACGGCAGTGGCCGGAGCGTTCGCGTCTTCACGACCCGACCCGACACGCTGTTCGGTGCGACATACGTCGTCCTCGCCCCGGATCACCCGCTCGTCGGCGCGGCCACGACCGCGGCGGCGCGCGATGCCGTCAACGCCTATCGCACCGCAGCGGCGGCCAAGACCGAGGCGGCGCGCGAGGCCGAGCAGCGAGCCAAGACCGGAGTCTTCACCGGCGGCTATGCGCTGAACCCGGCCAATGGCGCGCGCCTCCCGATCTGGGTGGCGGACTACGTGCTGATGGGCTACGGAACCGGCGCGATCATGGCCGTGCCGGGCCACGATCAGCGCGACTTCGAGTTCGCCCGGGCACACGACCTGCCGATCGAGGCCGTCGTGCTGCCCGACGATGGTTGGCTGCGGGCCGCCGCCGCCGGCCGTCCGGTCGCCCCGCACGGCGGCGCGGTCGATATCGCTGCCCTGCGCGCCGACTACCTTGCCCATGCGGCCGAATACCCATCGACGTTCGACGGTTATGGCTCCGCGGTCCGATCGGCCAATGCCGAGGTCACCCTCGACGGGCTGGACAGTGCAGCGGCCAAGCAGCGGATGACAGCCTGGATCGAGAGCAAGGGGCTCGGCCGGGTGGAGGTTCAGTACAAGCTCCGCGACTGGCTCTTCTCGCGCCAACGCTACTGGGGCGAGCCGTTCCCGATCCTGCATGCGCCCGATGGCCGCATCGTGCCGGTCGCCGAGGACGCCCTGCCGGTTGTGCTGCCGGAGATGGACGATTTCCAGCCGGTACCGACGGATGACCCCGACGCGCCGCCCCAGCCGCCGTTGTCCCGCGCGCCGCTCGAGTGGCGGCTCGTGGACGTCGACGGGGTGACGTACGAGCGCGAGCTGAACACGATGCCGAACTGGGCCGGCTCGTGCTGGTACTACCTGCGCTACATCGACCCGTCGAACCGAGAGCGCCTCGTGGATGGGTCGAAGGAACGCTACTGGATGGGCAACAACGGCGTCGACCTGTACGTCGGCGGCGTCGAGCACGGGGTGCTCCATCTCCTGTACGCCCGCTTCTGGCACAAGGTCCTCTTCGACCTCGGCCACGTCGGGACGCCCGAGCCGTTCGGCAAGCTGTTCAACCAGGGTTACATCCAGGCATATGCGTTCCGCGACGACCGCGGCTTCTACGTCTCGGCCGATGAGGTCGAGGAGACGGCCGAAGGCTTCGTCCACAACGGGCACCCGGTGGTTCGCGAGTACGGCAAGATGGGCAAGAGCCTGAAGAACATCGTGACGCCGGATGTGATCATCGAGCGCTACGGCTGCGACTGCCTGCGGCTGTACGAGATGTACCTCGGCCCGCTGGAGCAGTCCAAGCCGTGGAGCACGCGCGACATGGTCGGCATCAGCCGCTTTCTCGATCGGCTGTGGCGCAACTTCGTCGCCGCCGACGGATCGCTCCAGGTGAGCGACGATGCGCCCGACGCGGAGCTGCTGCGGCGGCTGCACACCACCATCCAACGCGTCACGGACGACATGGAGGACCTGCGCTTCAACACCGCCATCGCCGCGCTCATCGAGCTGAACAACGACCTCGTCGGCCGCGAAACCGTGCCGCGCGACGTCGCTGCCGCGATGGTCCCGCTCCTCGCACCTCTTGCGCCGCACATGGCCGAGGAGCTATGGTCGCGCCTTGGACATAGATCGACGGTGCTCGCCACCTCGTGGCCCGAGTACGACCCACGCTTCCTGAATCGCACGACGGTCGACGTCGTCCTCCAGGTGAACGGCAAGGTGCGCGGCAAGCTGACCGTCGCGGCGGAAATGCCCGAGGCCGAGCTCGAGGCGCTGGCACTGGCCGACCCGGCGGTGGCGCAGTACGCCGAGGGCAAGGCGGTGGTCAAGGTGATCGTCGTGCCGGGGAAGATCGTGAACGTCGTCGTGGCCTAGTACTCTGTCACTGCAGGGTCTACGGATAACCACCTCGGTCGGACATCCGAAGCGTGTCCAGTGACAGCGTACTAGGCGAGCAATCAAGTGCGAAGGAGATTCGGATGAAGGCCATCCTCGATGCCCTCGGCCTCGCGGCCGAAAACCCCGGCGCCTGCACCGGCCCCGACGGCTGGATCACCGACCCGGCCGGCGGCACGCTCGTCAGCCACAACCCGACGACCGGCGCTCCGATCGCCGCCGTCCGCCAGGCCACGGCGCACACGTACGACCGGGTCGTCGGCGCGGCCACGACGGCGTTCGAGCGTTGGCGCGAGTTGCCGGCGCCCAAGCGCGGCTTGGTCGTGCGGGACCTGAGCCAGGCGCTGCGGCGGAATGCCGAGCCGCTGGGCGACCTTGTGGCGCTCGAGATGGGGAAGATCAAGGCAGAGGGGCTCGGCGAGGTCCAGGAAATGATCGACATCTGCGACTTCAGCGTCGGGCTGTCGCGCCAGCTGTACGGGCTGTCCATGCACTCCGAGCGGCCCGGTCACCGGATGTACGAGCAGTGGCATCCGCTCGGGCCGATCGGCATCATCAGCGCGTTCAACTTCCCGGTGGCGGTCTGGTCGTGGAACGCCGCCCTGGCGGCTGTCTGCGGCGACACGATGGTCTGGAAGCCGTCGTCGCTCACGCCGCTGTGCGCCGTCGCGGTCCAGCGGATCTGCAACGAGGTCATGGCCGATCACAAGCTGACCGGCGTCTTCACGCTGGTCATCGGCAGCAACGATGACGTGGCCGACCGGATGAACCATGACCCGCGCCTGCCGCTCATCAGCTTCACCGGCTCGACGCGGGTCGGCCGGCACGTGGCGCAGACCGTGGCCCAGCGCTTTGGGCGGACGATCCTCGAGCTCGGCGGCAACAACGGGATCGTCGTCGCCGAGGATGCCGACTTGGCACTGGTGGTCCGCGCCGTCCTGTTCGGCGCCTGCGGCACGGCGGGCCAGCGCTGCACGTCGACGCGCCGGCTGATCGTCCACGAGGCCATCGTTGACGATCTGACCGAACGGCTCGTCCGGGCGTACCGTCAGGTTCCGATCGGCGACCCGCTGCAATTGGGCACGCTCATGGGGCCGCTCGTCACCGAGCGGGCCGTCGACGACATGATGGCGGCGATCGAGGCGGCCAAGGCGATCGGCGGCGACGTCGTCGTCGGCGGCGGCCGGCGGCCGGACCTCGGGCCGCAGTTCGTCGAGCCGGTGATCATCCGGATGACCGAGCAGGCGCCGATCGTCTGTGAGGAGACGTTCGCGCCGATCCTCTACGTGATGACCTATCGGGACCTCGACGAGGCGATCGCGCTGCACAACGCCGTGCCGCAGGGCCTGTCGAGCGCGATCTTCACAACGAACGTGCGGACCGCGGAGCGATTCCTGTCCGCGTGCGGCTCGGACTGCGGGATCGCCAACGTGAACATCGGCACGTCGGGCGCCGAGATCGGCGGGGCGTTCGGCGGCGAGAAAGAGACGGGGGGAGGGCGCGAGGCCGGATCGGACAGCTGGAAGGCCTACATGCGCCGCCAGACGTGCACGATCAACTACTCCAGCGATCTCCCGCTGGCGCAGGGGATCACGTTCGGGGACGGTGCATCGGACCACTCGGGCGGACCGACGCCGACGTAGCGGCGGCGATCCGCGGGGCGTTAGGGAGCGGTGGTCGAGGTCGTCGCACGCGTGGACGTCAGGCCGACCGTCGCGGTCGTGCCTGCCGTTGCGGTCGTGCCTGCCGTCGCCGTGATCCCGCCCGTCGCCGTGATCGCACCGCTGGCGCCGAGCGGCGTGTACGCGCCCTTGCTCAGGTAGGCGATGAGCGCGTCGACATCGGCGTCCGGCAGCGTGCCGAACGTCGCGGGCATGACGCCGTTCACGAACCCGCTGACGACGAACGCGCCCGGGTTGCGGATCGACTCGGTGATGTAGGCGACCTCGCTGTCGGCGGTCCCGGTGTAGGTCGGGTCGGCGATGCGGTCGGCGGCGGTCGTCCAGATCGCACTGAGGTTCGGGCAGACGACGAGCGGCGAAGCGGCTTCCACCGCATGGCATGTCGCGCAGGCGAGGTCGGTGAACAGGAACTCGCCGAGCGCGACGGGATCGGAGCCGTCCGGGCGCTGGTTCATGCCGGGGTCGTCGAACGAGGAGACCTTGTTCGGCACCGCTGCGACGAACGCCTTGGCCTCATCGGGATCCTCGGGTAGGAAGTCCTCGAAGGCAACCAGGTAGTTCGCGATGTCGCGGATCTGATCCGGCCGGAGCGGCCCGTTGTTCGCCTGGGCGAATGCCGGCATCGCCATCAAGGACTCCGTGCTCGGGCCGACGTCCCGGTTGCCCTTCCACTGCCACGGCCGCGTCGAGGCGTTCCGGCCGTTGGACACGACGTTCACGATGTACTCGAAGAGCATCGTGCGCTCCCAACCCATCTCCTCGAGGCGCCATGCGACGCCCGGATTCTTGCCGCCGTGCAGGCCGGAGGTCTGGTTGAGCGGCGGGCACTTGAGGCCGACCGCATTCGGGCCGTGACAGAGCGCGCACTGGCCGTCGAACAGCTTGGCGCCGCGCTCGACGCTGCGGGTGGTGAAGCCGCGGGCGGCGCCGGCCATCCGTCCTTCTTCCGTCGCGCCGATCAGGCCCATCACCAGGATGGCGCCGATCGTGGCGAGCAGGCCGAGCGTGATCTCGATCCGGGTCATGTCGTTCTCTCCTCCGCGGCGCGGCGCGGGCAATCGCGACGAGCTTGGCGGGTTCGCGGTCGGCGGTTACGGGGCGGCGCAGCGTCGGATGGTGGTGGTTCGGCCAGGGATGGTTCGGTTAGTGGTGGTACTGTGAGTCGCGGTGGATCGCCAAGTACTCTTCCTGCTTGCTCGGCTTGATGTTCGGCATCGCATCCGCCAAGTTGATCGTCGACTTCTCACCCTGGGCGTCCGTGACCTCCAACGTCCCATCGGCATCGAAGTAGATCGCGTTGCCGTCCGCGTCCTTGATGTGCGGCCGCGGGTCCGCGAGGATCGGCCGGGTGCCATCGCTCGCCTCGGCGCCGTACTCGAGGTCGTAGACGACCTTCTTGCTCTTGGCCGGCTCCAACTGCACGGGCTTGCCCGCGGCGTCCATCTTGACCGAGCCGTCCGGCATCAACTCGTAGTCCGTGAATGGGATCATGTACGTGAGGTCCTTCTCCCGGTCGAGCTCCATCTCGTCCCAGTAGATGGATGCGGACACCCACTTCAGCTCCGGCTGGATGTACTCGACGGTAACGACGGCCTTGGGCGTGCCGTCGGCGCGCTGCAGCAGCTTTGCCTGCTCCTCGACCTTGGCTTTCAGCGAGACGAGGAGATGCAGGAACTCGGAGTCGGGTTCCGCCGCGAGATCGGGCGGCAGACCGGTCAGGAACGCCGGGTCGCTCGTGTCGAGGGAGTTGATGAAGACGTACTTGTCCCGATCAGCGTACGTTTCGTCCTGATCCATCCCGACCGGGAAGGACACGTAGTACGTCCGTTTGAGGCGCGTGTCGGCCGCATCCGCCGGCGTCTGCGCGGTGTGAAGTTCATCCCACGGCAGCTCACGCAGCGGGCCGGGGTGTGTCTGCGGGACGAAGACGGACAGGATGTCCTGTGCGGGCGGCGTCTCGATGCCGTAGGACGGCGTCCCCATGTACGTCAGCACGAGCATGATGACGCTCAGCATCACGCCGATCCCGATCGCCACCGGCCGGCGCTTGGCCATGCGGTGCGGGTTGCGGTCGATCCACGGTACGACGAACAGGAGGGCGAACATCAGCGTCGGCAGGACGATGCCGAACAGCTGCTTGCTGCCGAGCTTGAGCATGCCCTGCAGCCACAGGAAGTACCACGGCGCCTCGGTATGGAGAGGCGTGATGGCCTGATCGGCGTGCTGCTCGAGCGGCGCGGAGAAGAACGTGGCCACGGCCGCAACCATGAGGAACGTCGCCACCGAGGTCAGCATGAGCTCGTGGATGATCAGGTTCGGGATGAGATCGATCCGCTCCTCGTTGTACCGCTTCTCCTCGGGCGACATGTCGCCCTCCTCGACCACCGCCGGCAGGCTGATCGAGTGCTCACGCGACACCTTGTAGTAGTGGATGCTGATGACGACGATCGCCACGAGGGGCAACAGGAAGATGTGCAGCAGGTAGAACCGCAGCAACCCGCCCGCCCAGATGTCGACGGCGCCGCGCAGCAAGAGGTTGACCTGCTTGCCGAACCCCGGCGCCGCATCGGCCATCGAGGTGCCGATCGTCACGGCCCAGTAGGCCAGCTGGTCCCACGGCAGGAGGTAGCCGCTGAACGAGAGGACCAGCGTCACCAGCAGCAGGACGACGCCGGTGAACCACGTGAAGGCCCGTTCCTTCTTGTAGCTGCCCGTGAAGTAGACCCGCACCATGTGCAGGATGACGACGGCCACCATGCCCTCAGCGCCGAGGCGATGCATATCCCGCATGAACTTGCCGTACGGCACGTTGGACAGGATGTAGAGCATGTCGCCGTACGCCCGCTCGGGCGTCGGGGCGTAGAAGAGCATGAGGATCAGGCCGGTGATCGTCTCGACGACGAAGAAGTACGTCGCGAACCAGCCGAGCCGCCAGGTATGGGTGAACCATGTGCTTCCGCGCTGGTAGTACTTCGGGCGGAGGTGCAGCATGAAGCTCTTGACCTGCGCCCGGTAGCGCGGGTTCGGCCGCTCGGTCGGGACGTCGCCGCGCAGGATCGCGCGCAACTCCTTGGCCGACAGCCCGGCCATGATCCCGCGCACGCAGTAGTCGCCGACGCCGGCCGCCCACTTCCGCCAGTCGTAGTCGCGGATGCGCTGCCATTCTCCGGCGACGTTGCTCCGAAGGTTTCGCAGCGTGTTCGATCCCAACATGCTCTTCTGCTCCTGAAGTCTGGCGTGCCAGAGGGGTGGCGATCGAACGCGCCGGGTCTAGTACTCTGTCACTGAACACGCTTCGGATGTCCGACAGAGGTAGACATCCGTAGACTCTGCAGTGACAGAGTACTAGCCGTGCACTGCGCCGAGGATCTTCATTCCGGTTTCGACGACGATCCGCGAGCCGGCCGGGATCTTCACCGGACCGCCGTCCGGCGGTGTCTCGGCGACCATCTTGCCGCTCGAGTCATACACGCGCACGACCAAGCGGTCCAGACTGCGGCCGGCGGGGCCGAAGATGTACTTGCCCTCACGTTCGAACTGCGACCCGTGGCACGGACAGACGAACTTGAACTCTTCCTGCTTCCACTGGTAGATGCAGCCAAGGTGGGTGCACACCTTGTAGATCGCCCGGGCGCCCGTGGCCGACATCACCCACCAGAACTTCGCCTTGGCGAACGGCTCGGGTGGCGCCCCGACCCCGGGCAGCGCCTCGATCATGCCGATGTCGACCGGACCACCGAACTCGCCCGGGCCGAGGCGCGGCATCGCGAACTGGTACGTCAACACGGCCGACTGGGCGGTGATGAACCCCAGCGACGCCAGCCAGGCGTAGTTCAGGAACTCACGCCGTGACATCTCCTGCTGTGCGTCGCTGGCCAGGATATCGCTCTGGACAGCCATGTGTTCTTCCTCCTCGTGCCCTGAAGGACCGCATCGGCGGACCCATACCGTGTGTCGTCGATTCCGAGCGCGTCGCTCAGCCGCCGGCGGGCAAGACAGCCCGGCCGCCATACATCCTGTCGTAATAGGCGCGGAACTCGCCGCTCTTGATCGGCCGCCACCACGCCTCGTTGTCGCGGTACCACGCCGCCGCCATCGCCACCGCCTGCTCGGGCGTGTGGCGCGATCGCCAGCCGAGGGCTTGGAGCTTCGCCGTGTCGATCGCGTAGCGCCGATCGTGCCCTGGGCGGTCCGTGACGTGCTGGACGAGCGACCGCGGCCGGTCCAGCGTCTCGAGGACGATGTCGACCATCGTCAGGTTCTGGATCGAGGTGCCCGTCCCGACGTTGTAAGCCTCGCCGGCCGGACCGCGGTCCACGA
Source organism: Candidatus Avedoeria danica (assembly GCA_016703025.1). NCBI lineage: Bacteria > Bacillati > Chloroflexota > Ardenticatenia > Candidatus Epilineales > Candidatus Epilineaceae > Candidatus Avedoeria > Candidatus Avedoeria danica. Next base: position 358,956 of record JADJCV010000005.1, on the reverse strand, counting down.
TGAGGTCGATCGCCTCGCAGTGGTCGCCGACCCACTGGTAGTCGCGTTCCTGGCGGCCGTCGCCGTACACCGGCAGCGGCAGGCCGTCCAATGCGTTCGTGCTGAACAACGGGACGGCCTTCTCGGGATACTGGTACGGGCCGACGTTGTTCGAGCCGCGCGAGATCGTCGTGTGCAGACCGTACGTCACGTGGTAGGCGTTGACGAGGAGATCGCCGGAAGCCTTGCTCGCCGCGTACGGCGACCGCGGCGCCACGGGATCGGTCTCGCGCGAGGCGCCTTCCGCCACATGGCCGTACACCTCATCCGTCGATACCTGATGGTAACGCAGCCCCTTGGCCCGTGCCGCTTCGAGCAGGGTGTATGTTCCGTTGACGTCGGTACGGATGAAGGCCTCGGGATCATCGATCGAGCGGTCGACGTGGGTCTCGGCCGCGAAGTTCACGACGGTGTCGATGCCGTGGGCGGCGAGGACGCGCTCCACGGCCGCGGCATCGCAGATGTCCGCGTGGACGAAGGCGTAGCGCGGGTCGTCGGACACATCGGCCAGGTTGGCGAGGTTGCCGGCATACGTGAGCTTGTCGAACACGACGACGTGGTCGTTCGGCCGCGTGCGCAGCACATGATGCACGAAGTTGGCGCCGATGAACCCGGCACCCCCCGTGACCAACAACCGTCGACCTGCTCCGCTCACCATGGGTCCCCACGATAACCCGGTCCGGTCCAATTCCGGTGTCCGGCCTGTCTGAAACCCCGGCTGACCGACGCAGCCGGGGGGGTGATTAAACGGAGATCGGGCGGGCGGTCAACTTCGTCGGGGTGGACCGATGTCACAACAACCCGATGTCGCTGTGATCGCCGAGCGTCATCTTGTGGGCGACGGGCTTGACGGATGAGCGTGCCAGCTTGGCGTTGCGGCCGATCAGGCTGTCGGCGATTCGGCCGGGGATGCCTCGGATCTCGGAGTGCTCCAGGACGATCGAGTGCTCGATCTCGGCGCGCTCGACGACAACGTCGTGGTAGATCGATGTGAACGGTCCGATGTAGCTGTCGACAATCCGGCTGTTGCGACCGATGATCGCCGGCCCGCGCACGACGGAGTTCACGATCTGTGCGCCCGACTCGACGGTCACGCGGCCGTCGACCCGGCTGTCGCCGTCGACCGTGCCCTCGATCACGTGCGCCAGCTCCTCCAGGACGTGATCGTTCGCGTCCAGCATGTCGATCGGCTTGCCGGTGTCGATCCACCAGCCGGTGTGCACGTACGGGTGGACGGCCAGGCCGTTGTCGACGAGCCACTGGATGGCATCCGTGATCTCGAGCTCGCCGCGCCAACTCGGGGCGATGGCGTCGCACGCTTCGTGAACGTGGGCGTCGAACATGTAGATTCCGACGAGCGCCAGGTTGCTCTTGGGCTCGCTCGGTTTCTCGACGAGCCGGCGGATCCGCCCGTCGGACTCGAGCTCGGCCACGCCGTAGTGCTGCGGCTCGGCGACGGCGGTCAGCACGACCTGCGCGTTCCACGATGAATCGGCGAACTGTTCGATCAAGCGCGAGACCCCGCCCTGGATGACGTTGTCGCCCAGGAACATGACGAAGCGGTCGTCACCGAGGAAGTCGCGGCTGATCTTGACGGCGTGCGCCAGCCCGAGCGGCTCGTCCTGCGGGATGAACGTCACCGCAACCCCGAAGCGGCTGCCGTCGCCCACCGCTTCGCGGATCTCCGGCCCGGTGTCGCCGATGACGATGCCGATCTCGGTGACGCCGGCATCCCGAATCGCCTCGATCACGCGGAACAGGACCGGCTTGTTGGCCACCGGGATGAGCTGCTTCGCGCGCGTGTAGGTCAGCGGGTAGAGCCGGGTGCCCTTGCCGCCCGAGAGGATCAAGCCCTTCACGCGCCCTCCGATCGGGATACGACTCGCGGATGTGGGTGAGACTGCGGATGTGGGCGCAGAGCCGCTGCGCCCACGCAGTCGGCAGCGCTAATACCGAACATCCGCCGTCGACGGGCCGGCCTCCGTCAGGACGACGCCGAGGACGTTCGCCCCAACGCGATCCAATGCCTCACGTGCCGCCCGGGTGCTATCCCGCCGGGACCGGCCGGCCGCCAGGACGAGCAGGACACCGTCGACGAGGGGCGCCAGGACGGCGGCGTCGGAGACGGCCAGCACCGGAGGAGAGGCGAGGATGATGATGTCCGCCTCGGCGCCGAGCCTCGCCAAGAGCGCGCCGGTCTGCGGGCCGTCGAGCAGGGCGGCTGGGTGGGCGGCCGGCGGGCCGGCGGTGAGCACACGCAGGCCGGGCACGTCCGTCGGCCGGAGCGGCAACGGCTCGCCGCTCTCCGAGGCAAGGACCTGCGCCAGACCGACAGCGTTGTCGAGGCCGAAGAGGGCGTGCTGAGCCGGTCGCCGGAGATCGCCGTCGACGAGGACGACCCGATGGCCCGCATGCGCCGTCGCGACGGCCAGGTTGGCCGCAACGGACGCTCCATCCTCGACCGCCGTCGGCGACGTGACGAGAAGCGATCGCAGCGGCCGGTCAGCCCGGTTGAAGGCCAGGTTGGTGCGGAGTGCCCGGAACGCCTCGGCCGCGGCGGACTCCGGATCGGCGAGCGTGACTAGGTCGGTCATACGGTCATTCCGGTCATGCGGTGGCTCCTGTGCGCGCCGGCCGCCGGCCGCGCCTTCGATGCGGGATCACGCCGACGAGCGGTGCGTCGGCGGCGCGCCCCGCGCTGCGCGGGTCGTTCACCCATCGGGCGCTCCCGAGCGCGCGCAGCAGGACGATCACCGCGCCGACGAGCGCGCCGATGATCATGCCCGCCGAGGCGCTCGCCAGCGTGCGTGGCGCATATCGATCGGGCAGCGTCCGGTCGCGCAGCCGGACGAGGACGCGGTCCTGTTGATCGAGGTCGAGATTCGCCTGGTTGCGCCGCTCGACGAATCGCTCGGCCCACGCCCGGCTGATCGCCATGGCCGTCGATTGGTCGGCATCCAGGACGTCGAGGTGGACCTCGAACACGCTCTCCTTCGGCGCGACCGTCACTTTGTCCAGCAGGCGCTGGGGTGGCAGGTCCAAACCGAGCTCGGCATTGATCGCCTCGGCCATCTGCCAAGTGCGCAGGTCTTCGGCCAGGTTCTTCATGAACTCGGGGATCGCCTGCGTCCGTCCCCAGTCGGTGCCGAGCGCGGGCTCGACGGCGATCTTCGTTCGCGCACGCCAGACCGTCGGCTGGACGGCCGAGAGGGCAAGCCCGGCGCCGAGTCCAACCGCGGCGAGCAGCCCGACCGGCCAGAGCTGGCCGATGCCGATCCGGAGCGCCCGCCGGGCATCGACGACGACGGCCGCCAACGAGAACGCGCGCCGCCCGGACCGCGCGGGAACGGCGCCGAGGGCAACCCCGCCGCCGACCCGTTCGGCGTCGGCGGCGCTGAGGACGACGGCCCGTGACAGGTACTCCCAAACGAGGATCGCCACCGTGCCCAACAAACCACCGAGGACGAGTCCGGCCGCCGCGAGCAGCTTGCGGCGCGGGGCGGCCTGGGCAAGGGCCGTCCGGTCGCGCAGTGTGGAGTGGATGCGCTCCCGCAGGTCGATCTGCTGGTTCGCCTTCGTCCGGCGGTCCACGAACGCGATCGCCCACTTCTCGCTCACCTGCGTGGCGACGTCGGGATCGGCATGGCGGGCCTTGACGTGGATCTCGAACACGTTCGCGTCGTCGCCGATCCGGATCATGCCGTGCAGGTCCTCGGCCGACAGATCGTGCTCGGCGAGGTACGGTTCACCCAGCTGAAGGGCCGCCGCATCCGCCATGTCCCGCGTCTTGAGGTCCTCGATGAAGCTGGGCATGATCTCGCGCACGGCCTGGTTCTGACCGAGGTCCGCCGGGCGCGCCGGGGACAATGCGATGCGCGTCGTCGCCTCGTACAGCGGCGACTGCAGTTGGCCTGCGATGAGCCCGACCGCGGCGCCAATCGCGGCAAGCACGACCGCCAGCCAGCCGCGGCGCAGGATCATCCGGGCGAAGGCGTCGAGGTCCATTGGCTGCCCACAAGGTTCAAAGCCGATCGGCCGGCTTTTTGTCCGGCAGTTCGGCCGGCAGTTCGGCCGGCATTGTAGCACGCGCCTCGAGCTCCATCGCCCGGACCCGGGTGGCGGTGTCCTCGATGATCGCGCGGTTGGTGGCGATCAGATCGGCCACGATGCCGGTGAGAAACATCTGGAAGCCGGCCAAGAGGAGGATCGCCGCCAGGATGACGCTCTGGACGTGCAGATCTCCCTCGTCCGTGAAGAGGTAGTAGTAGACGAACCGCAGTCCGATCAGGGTGCCGACCCCAAACGTCAGCGTGCCGAAGAACGTGAAGATCTTGAGGGCCTTGTACGTGGCGTACGTGCGCAGCGCGATCGAGCCGCTCTTCCAGACGAACTCGCCGATGTTCGCGAACAACCGCGACTCACGCGCCTTGGGGTTCGTCCGGATCGGCACGATGACGACGGCCATCCGGCTCTGGCCCGCCTGGACGACGTGCTCGGCGGTGTGGTCGAAGCTCGTGGCCAAGGAAAGCTGCAGCGCCGCGGCCCGGCTGTAGGCGCGGAAGCCGCTGGCCACGTCCGGCACGTCGATGCCGGCCAAGCGGCCGATGATCCGACTGCCGAGCTCCTGCAACCGGCGCTTGACCGGCGAGAAGTGGGCGATGGCCCCGGTCTGGCGGTCGCCGATCACGAGCTCGGCCCGCCCCTCGAGGATCGGCTGGACGAGTGCCGGGATGTCGCCGCCGAAGTACTGGTTGTCTCCGTCCGTGTTGACGATGATGTCCGCTCCGAGCCGCAGCGCCGCGTCGAAGCCGGCACGGAACGCGTAGCCGAGGCCGCGGTTCCGCGGGAAGCGGACGATGTGGTCCACGCCGAGCGCGCGCGCCACCGCCACCGTGCCGTCCGTCGAGCCGTCGTCGATGACGAGGATCTCGACGGCGTCGATGCCCGGGATGTCGCGCGGGATGTCGCGCACCGTCGCCGGCAGCGTGTCCTCCTCGTTCAGGCACGGGATCTGGACGATCAGCTTCATCGACTGCCCCTGTCGCGGGTCGAGCGCACGGGGCGCTTGCGACGGGCCACCGTGCCGAGCACCGGCGCTGCCGCGGCCGTCGTCGCGTCGTGCGGGGAATAGAGCGCGGGATCGACGGCATGGAGCACGGCCGCCAGGCCGACGGCGACGAGCAGCGCGAGCACGAGGCGCAGCGGCAGCGCGACGCGGTCGGCCACCGAGCCGGGCGCCGTGGACAGGCGCGGACCGTCGACGATCGTGAAGGCCGTGCCGTCGGCGCCGACATGGGACGCCCAGCGCGAGCCGTGTTCGGTCAGCTCGGCCACGACGGCCGCAGCGATGACGTCGGCATCGCCGTAGGTGCCGCGAATCCCGCCCCGGGCGTCCGGGCGGACGGTTCGGCGAACGGTGATGTCGGTCACCCGGTGGCGGTCCTCGGCCGAAACGCTGCTCTGGATGTCGCCGGGTGATACCTTCAGTCCGTCCGGCAGCCGGGCCGTGACGGCGGCGGCGAACGCGTCGCCGGGCAGGACGCGGCTCAGGTCATCGATGAGCGCCTCGCCGACCTCGGCTTCGCTGCCCTCGAGGCGGCCGGCGGCGCCCGCGTCGGGTTGGACGTCGACGGCGACGGTCAGGCGCGCTTCGACGACCTGTGCCGCAGCCGGCGGCCGCGCGATGGTGAACGCCGCGGTCATGAGCGGCAGACCGACGATGATCCACCAGCGACGGCGGAGGCCGGTGAGCCAATCCTGAATCGTCGCGTCAGGCCACATCGCGTACGCTGTCCTCAATGGGCGGAACGCCCGTGGACGTTGCCGGTCGCTTGCCGCGCGACAACGCCAAGTCGACACACCCCCGCAGGCGCGCGGCGAACGTGGCGTGATCAAAACGATGCGCATGGGCGCGAATGCGCCCGGGCTGCCACGTGATGGCATCGGCGGCCCGCACGGCGCCGGCCAGCGCGGGTGCCGAGGCGGTGTCGAAGAACAGCCCGGTCGTGCCCTCGACGACGGTGTCGAGCACGCCACCCGCTCGTCGGGCGATAACCGGGCGGCCGGCGGCCATCGCTTCGACGGGGACGAGGCCGAAGTCCTCGATGCCGGGCCAGACCAGCGCGACGCAGCCGGCGAGAAGGCGCTTGACATCGGCATCCGGCAGCCGGCCGGTGAATGTGACGGTCGGCCCGGCGAGGCGCTCGAGCCGTGCGCGGTCGCGCCCGTCGCCGACGATGACCAGGCGTCGACCGAGTTCGTTGAAGGCGGCGATCGCGAGGTCGATCTGCTTGTAGGGCACGAGACGCGCAACGACGAGGTGGTACGGATCGGCGTCTTGAGCGGCGGTCGCCTCGTCCGCAGCGCGGGCGAAGGCATCGACATCGACGGGCGGGAAGACCACCGTGCTGGCGCGTCCGTACGATTGGTGGATCCGATCGGCGACGACCGTCGAGATCGCGACGAAGCGGTCGACGCGTTGGGCCGCTGCGAAGTCCCAACGGCGCAGCGCCGGCAGGAGGGTTCGGATCGCCAGCCGGCCGCCCGGCGGCAGTCGCTCCTGCGCCAGGTATTCGGCCGGTTGCCAGACGAACCGCGTCGGCGTCAGGCAATAGCAGACGTGGACCGCACTGCCGGCGTTGATGCCGTGGCAAAAGGCGCTCTTGTTCGAAACGACGAGCTGCGTTCCGGCCGGGACCCGGGTCCGCGACCAGACGAGCGGATAGAGCGGCAGGAGGGCCTGCGGGTAGCGGCGGGCAAGCGGGGCATGGGTCAGCCAGGACGGGCGGATGTCCCAGTCGGCCATTCCCGGCACGGCGTCGGGGTCAACGAGCGACGTGTAGATCGGTGCGGCGGGCATCAGATCGTGGAGGGACTGGAGGACGACTTCGGCGCCGCCGGCCTGGTTCAGCCAGTCGTGCGCCAGCGCGGACCGCGTCGGGAAGGCATGCATGGTTTGGGATTGTACACGGGCCTCGCCTGCGGCGCCTGAACTGCAACAGCCGTGGAACCCCATCATAGGGGAATGAAGGGTTGCCGACAACAGCGAATTAGGCGCGCCTAAAGATCGCGCTTTTGCACCACCGCCGCTGCGACATCGAGGACCGTTGCGTGTTCGAGTTGCGTGTGGTCCACCGCGGTGAGGTCCGTCGTCGTGATGAACGCTTGTTCGTGCGCGGACACGTGTGCCAGCAAGCGCTGCCGCCGGTTCCGGTCGAGCTCGGAGAGCACGTCGTCCAGGAGGAGGACCGGGCGCTCGCCGGTTGTCTGCCACATGACGGTGGCCTCCGCCAGCTTGAGGGCGAGCGTGACGGTGCGTTGTTGACCACGCGACCCGAACGGACGCATGTCGACGCCGTCCAAGCGGAGCTCGAGGTCGTCGCGGTGAGGCCCGATGAGCGAGACGCCTCGTGCGATCTCCTCCTCGCGCCGGCCGGCGAGCAATCGCGCAAAGCGTTGGGTGAGCTCGGCCTCCGTGCTCGCCCTGTCCGTACCCACGCCGAGCGCCGCGTCGAGATCGTCCGACGACCGAATCGGATCAGCTCCCGCGTCGCCGATGGCATCCACAACCTGCGAGCGGTACGCCACGACGAGCGGCTGATCGTCGCCGACGAGTTCCGCATGGAGCCGATGAGCCAGTACGTCGAGCTGCCGGGCGGCGGCGGCGCGGCGGCTCAGGATGCGTGCCCCGTGCGTGATGAGCGGTTCGTCCCACACCGCCAGCTCGGTTCGATCCCCGCCGCGGTCCCGCAGCCGGCGCAACAGATGGTTGCGTTGAACGATGACGTGGTTGTACTGACCGAGGGCGCGGACGTAGCTGCGGTCGATCTGGCACAGAAGCACGTCCAGGTAGCGCCGGCGCTCGGCCGGCGCGCCGTGGATCAGGTCGATGTCGCGCGGCGTGAACAAGACGACGTTCAGCGTGCCGATGATGTCCATTGCCCGCCGTGGGGCATCGTCAAGGCGCAGCCGCTTCGTGAAGCGCTCGTCGCCCGGCGTGGCGGTCGTGCGCACGTTGACGATGTCGATCGTGTTCGGTCCGCCGGATCGTTCGACCTCGCCCCACACCCGACTGAACGGGATCACCTCGTCGCCGGCGCCCCAGTGGATCAGCATGCGGTCGAGGATGCCGTACGGGGCACGGGTCGTTGCCAGGACGAAGGCGGCCTCCAAGAGGCTCGTCTTGCCTTGCGCGTTCGCGCCGACGAGGAGGATCGGACCCTTGGGCAGGTCGATCTCGAGGTGCCGATAGCACCGGAAGTTGACGAGCTCAAGCCGGCGAAGGTACACGCGGCGCTGCGGCCGGTCGGCTGCGGGCTCAGCGAGCGATGTGCATCGGCATGATGATGTGCGTGAAGGGCGTCTGGTCGGCGGGGCGGAACACGCCAGGGCTGGACGGGCTGGCCACCTCGAGGGCGATCTGATCGCTGTTCACGACCCCGAGCACGTCGAGCAGATAGCGGGCATTGAACGCCACCTCCATCGCCTCACCATCCACCGCCGCCTCGATCTCGCTTTCGTTGCCCCCCACTTCAGCCGATGTCGCGCTGATCGTGACCGACCCGCCCAACTCGGTGCCGGGCGTGAGCGTCAGCCGGACGACGTTGGCCGCATCACGGGCAAACGAGCTGGCGATGCGGGCTGCCCCGAGGAACGCTTTCGTGTTGATTACCGCCCGTGTCGCGGCGGCCGTTGGGATGATCTTCTCGTAGTCGGGCGGATTGCCCTCGATCAACTGCGAGACGATGTCGACGTCCTTCAGCTGGAAGAGGATCTGGTTGCGCGCCGCCGGGATGGACACCCGAATCGGGTCGTCGTCATCCGACGCGATCCGCTGCAGCTCGGCCAATGCGCGCGCCGGGACGATCAGGCTGATCCGGCCGTCGATGGGGGCGTCGAGTTCGCTTTCACGAACGCTGAGGCGGAAGCCGTCCGAAGCGGCCAACGTCAAACGACCGACGTCGGGGTCCGCGATGAACAGCACGCCCGTCAACACCGGGCGCGCGTCGTCTGTGGCGGCGGCGATGACGACCTGCTGGATCATCTCCTTGAACGTGCGCGTGTCCAGGGAGAATCGTGTGCCCTCGTCGACCGACGGCAACACCGGGAAGTCGGCGGAGTCGATGCCCTTGATGTCGGCCTTGTGCTGCCCGGCCGTCACGTGCATCGTCTGGTTGCGGCCATTCAGATCGAGGGTGACAAGTCCGGACGGCAGCTGGTTGACGAACTCAGAAAGCAGCCGCGCCGGGATGGTGATGGCACCGGGGTCCGTGACATCGGCCTTCACCCAACAGCGGATGCCGATTTCCAGGTTCGTCGCCGACAGCTTGAGGCGGCCTTCGTCCGTCTGGATGAGGATGTTCGACAAGATCGGCAACGTGCTGCGTGTTGCGACGGCGCGGCTGACCACGCCCAGCCCACGCGCCAAGCTGTCCTGCGGGCACATCACCTTCATGCTGGGACCTTCATGTCAGAACTCCACATCCGGATAGGGCCGGCCAGACTGGGCCGGATTGTAAGCATCGGCGGTCCGTGACGCAACGGCCGGGGTGTTTCACGTGAAACAACCGTCATGTGCGGAACATCATGATCCCGTCCTCGATCGGCCACACGCGTGCACAACTGGGGCATGGGACTCCGTCCGGCTCAGCGATCAACGGCTCGTGTCCACACGCCGGGCAGCGCCAAAGCGCTTCGGATCGGCGCCCGGTGAGCTGCGCGGCGCGAACGAACTGGCTGGGTGCCGGCGCACAGCGACCTAGCGGGCCACCCAGCATATGATCCAGTCGGGCCAACACCGCGGCCGGCACGGCGCGCTTCGCCCATGGTGCACGGAACAACGACACCGCGCGCCGCTGGCGTACATGCAGTCCGGCATCGGCGATCGCGGCTTCGACGAACGAGGGGTGGAAGTTCCAGTTCAGCGGAACGAACTCATACGGACGATGATCGAACGGATTCTCCGCCTGGCGCCGCAGGATCCAGCGAGCGATCCCCTTGAGGTTTCGCTTGTTCGCGAACTCGAGGATGTACGAACCACCCGGTGCGAGCACGCGCGCGACCTCGCGGATCGCCTCGGGAACGGCTTCGACGTGGTGCAACACCCGGATCTGCACCGCCGCATCGAGGGCGCCTGTGGCGAACGGCAGACGGTAGAGATCCGCACAGACGTATGTGGCACCGTCACCGATCCGCTGTCGCGCGTCGGCCAGCATGGACCGCGCGTAGTCGACCAGGATGATCTCACCGTATCCGCGGTATTCATCGACCAGCCGGCCGAAGCCGGCACCGATTTCCACCAAGCGGCCACCGTCCGGCGGCAGCAGGCTGCGCAGCGCCAGTCGCTCCGCGGCATCCTCGTATCGACGGTCGGCGTCCTCCCAGAAGGCGCGGCGGTACGGACTGCCCTCATAATCGCAGATGCGCGGCGGGTCAGTCGGCGCGCCGGTTCCGGCGTCGATGTGTCGCGATTTCGTCACGGATCGCTCGCTCGTCTGGGCGCGGCGAAGAGCGCCGCTGTCGTCCGCACGATCATCGGCGTCGCTGACCCCCCGCAAGGCGGGCGTACAGCGAGGCCAGCTCTTCCTCGGCAAAAAAGTGGATGACAACCTGGCCGCCCGTACCGCGCCGTCGAATCTCGACGCGGGTGCCGAGCGATTCCTCTAGCTTGCGCGCCGCGGCCTGCGTATCCGCATCCTGTCCTCGCTCCGCCGCCGATGTCTTGTCGGCTTGGCCAGCGGTCGCCGGCGACAGGGACTCGAGCATTCGCCGCACCTCGGCTTCGGTGCGCCGCACGCTCCAACCGTCCGCAATCACCCGCTTGGCCGTCGAGAGCTGCGAGGCGGCGTCGGGGAGTCCGAGGAGCGCCCGTCCATGGCCCTCCGAGAGGTGTCCACCCGCCAGGAGCGACTGGACGTCGGCTGCGAGGCCCAGCAAGCGGAGCGTGTTCGCCACCGCCGTCCGTGACTTGCCGACGAGGTCGGCCACCTCCGCCTGCGTCAGCGCGAACTCCTCCACCAGCTGGCGATACGCCTGCGCTGCCTCGAGGGCATCAAGGTTCGTCCGCTGGACGTTCTCGATGACCGCGATCGCCAGCATCTCCTGCGGCGTGGCGTTGCGAACGACCACCGGCACATGGGCCAGTCCTGCCAACTGTGCCGCGCGCCAGCGTCGTTCACCAGCGATCAGCCGCCACGTCGGGCCGTCCGGCATGACGAGCAGCGGCTGGATGAGGCCGTGCGATCGGATGGACGCCGCCAGCTCTTCGAGCTCATCCGCGTCGAAATGCTTGCGCGGCTGATACGGGTTCGGTTGGATATCGCCGATCGGCACCTCGGTCGCCGTCGACCGCGTTCTCGGATCGGCACCGGCCTCGGTGCTGTTCAACAAGGCGTCTAGCCCGCGGCCCAACCCGCTGCGCTTCGTCGAGGACGCCATCGTGCACTTCCTTCCGGGAACGGTCGGCCGACCGGCGGATCAGACCCTCGCCGGGGAACCGGCGGCGGGCACACCAAGCCGTTGGGCGAGCTCGCCGGCCAACGCTTGGTAGGCCAACGCGCCGGGCGAATTCGGTGCGTATTGGTGAATCGTTTCCCCGTAGCTCGGAGCCTCCCCCAATCGAATCGATCGAGGAATGACGGTCGTGAACCGTTCGCGCGCGAAATGCTTGCCGACCTCTTCGACGACCTGTGTCGACAGGTTCGTGCGCGGATCGAACATCGTCATGAGGAGTCCGGTGATCTGCAGGCCGGGATTGATGCGCGCTTGGACGAGCTGCAGCGTCTTGTTCAGGTGCCCCAACCCTTCGAGGGACAGGTACTCGCACTGGACGGGCACGATGACGCCCTGTGCCGCGACGAGCGCGTTGACGGACAGCAAGCCGAGGCTTGGCGGACAGTCGATGAGGACGAACGTGAAGTATGGGTCGAGCGCCGCGATCGCGCGCTTCAGGCGCGCCTCGCGGCCGGGCACATCCACGAGCTCGATCTCGGCGCCCGCCAGACCGGGCGACGATGGTGCGACCCACAGTCCTTGGATCGCCGTCTCGACGATCACGTCCGCCAGCGCGACGTCATCGTGCACCAGGACGTCGTACAAAGTGCGACGATCCTGGCCGGACCGATCGAGCGACCGCGTGGCGTTGGCTTGCGGATCGGCGTCGATGACCAACGTCGGATGACCCGCCAGCGCCAGCGACGCTGCCAGGTTCACGGCCGTCGTCGTTTTACCGACGCCGCCCTTTTGGTTCACGATGGCCAGGACGTGCATCACGGTACCTCGGCACGAACGCAGTTGCGCCCGATGACGGTCACATGTCGGGCAGCATCTGGTCGCGGCGCCGGACGGTCACCTTGCGGTACGTGCCGTTGCCGATGCTCTGCGTTGCGACCGTCGCGTGGTCCCGCAGCGCCAGGTGGACCACCCGCCGCTCGTAGGCGCCCATCGGTGGGAGGGAGACCGGCTTGCCGCCGGATTCGACGAGCTCGGCCGATTGGCTGGCCAGCGCCAGCAGCTCTTTGACACGCCGCCGACGGTCACCGTCGACGTCGAGCAGGACGTTGCACCAAGCGTTTGCGCTACGGCTGACGATCAGTCGCGTAACGAACTGCAGGGCGTTGAGCGCGGCGGAGTCTTCGTTGAGGAGCCGCTCGGTGCCGCGGCCGCGAATGCACAGGACGGCGGACCCGATGTCATCGTCCTCGCCATCGGGCAGCAACGAGTCCTGGATCTCGACGGTGGCCTCGGCGTAACCGAGCAACCGCACCAGATCGAGCGCCACCGCCGCAGCCGCCTCGGTCGAATCGGCGCCGGCCGCAAGGGCTTGGCTGGCAGACGTGGAAGCCGGTAGGCGCTCCGGCGCGGGCGGTTTCACGGGCGGCGCAACGGGCTCGCGCTGGGCAACGACGGGCTCCGCCGGGGCCGCCTTGGCAGCGCTCGTGGGGGCATCCGAGGGCGCTTCCGCTTCGTCCCGGCCGCGTCGCCGCCGTCGTCCGCGCCGTTCTTCCGCCGCTGCGTCGTCGTCGGCCGCAGCGGCGTCGATTGGCGCTGCGGCGGCCCTTGCGGGGCGGAACGGCTTCCTGGCCCGCGGCGCCGGTACCGGGCGCCACGGGTGTGAGCCGCACGAGCGCATCTTCGGCCCCGAAGCCGAGCAGGCCGGCCCGGCCCTCGCGCAGGACGTCGATCTGAACCTCGGCGCGGCTCAGTCCGCCCAAACGCACCAGTCCGCGCGCAATCGCCTCATCGACAGTGCGCGCTGCGACCTCAACGGCGCCGCGTGCGCCGCTGCTGCTGGGCTTGCTGGCGGGTTTCGGCTCGCTCATCGTTCTTCTCCTGTGCGGCGGCGCCGCCCGACGGTCGCCGTGCAGCCCGCGGTCCGGGCGCACTGGACACCTCGATTGGCGCCGTAATCTTGGCTGGATTGTTCGTTCCGTTGCTGCGGCGAGACCAGAGTTGCTGAACCAGGTTCGCCAGCGTGAACACCGTGTAGTACAGGACGAGGCCGGACGGCAGGCTGGCGAAGATGAAGGCGAACATCAGTGGCATCCACTTGAAGATCGACTGCATCGCCTGGGCTTGCGGATCGGCCGAGTTCTGTGGCGGCGTGCTGAACTTCTGGTACACCATCTGGGAACCGGTCATCACGATGACCAGGATCGGGATCGACAGCCCGAAGACGCCGCCGGGGGGGGAATCCTTGCAGAGCAGCTTGAGCGTCGGCTCACAGACCGACAGGTCCGGAATCCAGAGGAATCGTTCCTTCATCAGCACGCCGGTGCCCACAGGCGGTTGGCCGAGGTGCGTGATCGCCTGGTAGAGGCCGAACAGGATCGGGAGCTGGACGAACATCGGCAGGCACCCGCCCAACGGGTTGACGCCGTTCGCGCGGAAGAGCTCCATCTGCGCCTGCGCCTGCTTCTCTTTGTCGCCGGCGTACTTCTTCTGGATCTCCTGGAGCTGCGGCTGGACTTCCTGCATCTTGCGCATCGAGCGCATCTGCGACGCCGTGAGCGGCCACGTGATGATCTTGACCGCGATGCCGACCAAGATCAGCGCAATCGCATAGGACGACACGTTGGCCGGAAGGGGCAGCCGGGACGCGGTCGCGTTCAGGAAGTCGATCAGCTGTACGAACAGCCCGGTGAAGGGGTTGGAGAGCAGATAAACCAACGTTGGATCCTGTCTGAACGTGCCCTACGGCACGGGGTCGTATCCACCGGGATGGAACGGGTGACAGCGGCCGATCCGCTTCATCGTCAGCCAGCCGCCGTGCCAGACGCCGTAGCGCGCGATCGCTTGCGCACCGTACTCCGAACACGACGGCGTGAACCGGCAGCTCGGCGGCAAGACCCGACTGAGCGTGCGCTGATAGATGCGGATCATGCCGACGGCAAGTCGACGCATTGGGCTTCCGTCACCAAATCCAATCGCCGGAGGAGCGACCCCAACGCCTGATCGAGCGCGACGGTGTCGAGGTCAACAAGCGGTGCGCGCACGATGATCACGATGTCCCACCCCGCCCGAACTTGACCATAACGAAGCCGCATTCGCTCGCGAATCCGACGCTTGATCCGATTGCGGGTCACGGCGTCCCCGACACGCTTGCCGGTGACGATGCCGATCCGCGATTCGCCGTCCGGCCCGGCAGGCCGCGGCGCAGCCAGTACGACGAAGGCGCTGTTGGCCCGCGACCGCCCTTCCCGCCGCACGCGACGGAAATCATCGCCCGACCGCAGCCGGACTGCGCGCCGCATCGTCCTCGGGCGCCTCTGCTACTTGTGGTGCAGGTCGACCACCAGGGACTTGCGGCCGTGCCGTCGACGTCGCTTGAGCACGTTGCGCCCGTCCGGCGTCGACATCCGCTTGCGGAAACCGTGGGTCGTCAGTCGCTTGCGCTTGTTGGGCTGCCAGGTGCGCTTCATTTCACGATCCTCTGGGGCTCGGCGTAGGGCGCGATTCGCCCGCGATAAGTGCAATCCGCGATTCTATACAACGTGCCGCCGGCTGCCAAGCGCGGCGGGACTATCCCAGCGCCGGCAACGTCCGCCGGATCATCGGGTAAGCCTCCAGCGCCCGCCCCGCACCGAGCGCCACGCATGCCATCGGGTCGTCGGCCACGAAGAACGGCACGCCGATCTCCTCGGTCAAGAGCACGTCCAGATCGCGCAGCTGCGCGCTTCCGCCGGTCATGACGACACCGCGGTCGATGATGTCGCTGACGAGCTCGGGCGGCGTGCGCTCGAGCACCTCGCGCGCCACGCCGATGATCGCCTGAACGGGCTCGGCCAACGCCTCGGCCACCTCGCTCATCTTGAGCGAGATCGTCTTCGGCAGCCCGGTGACCTGATCGCGCCCGCGAACGTCCATCGTCAGGTCGTCCTCCGGTCGCTCCGGCTTGATCGCGCTGCCGATCTCGACCTTGATCTGCTCGGCCGTTCGGTCGCCGATGAGCAGGTTGTAGCGGCGCTTGACGTAGGCGGCGATCGCCTCGTCCATCTTGTTGCCGCCGACCCGCACCGAGCTTGCGACGACGATCCCGTTCATCGCAATGACCGCGGACTCGCTCGTTCCGCCACCCATGTTGAGGATCATGTTGCCCGTCGGCGTGCCGACCGGCAGGCCGGCGCCCATCGCCGCAGCCAGCGGCTCGGGGATGAGGAAGGCCGATTTGGCGCCGGCGGCCTCGGCCGCGTCGCGCACCGCGCGGCTCTCGACGCTGGTGACCCCCACCGGGACGCTGATCATCACCTCGGGCTTGAAGAGCGGCATCCGGCCGCACACCTTCGTGATGAAGTAGCGAAGCATCGCCTCTGTCACGACATAATCTGCGATCACGCCGTCCCGCAGCGGCCGGGCGACCTCGATTGTCTCCGGCGTACGGCCCAACATCGCCTTGGCCTCGTCCCCGACGGCGATCACGTGGTTGTCGCCGGCGGAGATCGCCACGATCGACGGTTCGTTGAGAACGATGCCCCGCCCGCGCTCGTGGACGAGCACGTTGACTGTGCCCAGGTCGATGCCGATATGACGGGTGAACATGCTGCCTCCGCAAGCGCCGCTTGTGTGGCGCCGGTCGTACGAATCGTGTTTGGCCGAGCGGCCCGCTAGGCGGGTGCGCTCTCCAACCACTCCGCGTGGCCGACGGCGCCGAGGGCGCACAGATTTTCGATCAGTCGGTTGTAGCCACGCTCGACGGTGTGGGCGCCGCGGATCCGCGTGTCACCATCAGCCGCGAGTGCCGCAAGCATGACGGCAGCGCCGGCCCGCAGGTCCTGGGCGGTCACCGTCGTTCCATGCAGCACGGACGGACCGGTGACGACGGCCGTTGAGCCGTTGACACGAATGTCCGCGCCCATTCGCTGCAGCTCATAAGCATACGTCATCCGGGCCTCGAACACCGTTTCCTGGACAATGCTCTCGCCGATGGCCTGTGTCAGCAGCGCGGTGAAAGGCTGTTGGAGGTCCGTCGGAAAGCCCGGATAGAAGTAGGTATGGACATCGACTGCCCGAAGCGGACGATCCACGACCACCCGGACGCTGTGGTCGTGCTCCTCGATCGTCGCCCCCGCCTCCACGAGCTTGCCCATCACCGAGCGGAGATGGTCGGGCACGATGCGCTCGACCGTGACGTCACCGCGCGTGATCGCGCCGGCAAGGAGATACGTGCCGGCTTCGAGCCGATCGGGCATCAGGCGATACACCGAGCCGTGCAAGCGCGGGACGCCCTGGATGACGAGCTGGCGCGCCGTCGACGCCCACGCGATCCGCGCGCCGAGCGACCGCAGGAAGTCGACGAGCTCGAGCACTTCCGGTTCGATGCTGGCGTTGTCGATGACGGTCAGCCCCTCGGCCAGCACGGCCGCCATGATGATGTTCTCCGTGCCGGTATGGCTCGGGACGTCCAGCAGGATGTTCGCGCCCTTGAGGCGGCCGCTGGCGGCGAACCGATGGTCGACGTTGGCCACTTGCGCGCCCAGCGCCGCAAAGCCCTTGCTGTGCACGTCGACGGGCCGGGAGCCGATGTTGCAGCCGCCCGGCCGAGCCGTGCTGGCCTGGCCGAAGCGCGCCAACAGCGGGCCCATCACCAGGAAGCTGCCGCGGAACCGTTCGGCCAGCGCGTCGGGCGTCGTCCGCGTGCGGATGTCGGCGCAGCACACCGTCACGCGACTCAGCGCCGCCTCGTGCTCGACCTCGGCGCCCATGTGGCGCAGGAGGTCGAGCATGACCCGGACGTCGGCGATATCGGGCACGTTCTCGATCGTGCAGCTGTCGGCGGTCAGGAGCGTGGCGGCCAGAATGGGCAGCGCCGCGTTCTTGGCGCCGCCGATCTGCACCGTGCCGGACAGACGCGCGCCGCCTTGCAGCACGTAGATGCGTTCACGGGACGGGGGATCGACCACGGAATCGACCACGGGATCGACGATCGGGGACCGAACTGGGGAATCGGTCAGGGCGAGGGTCATGTGCGCACCCGCTGGGGAGGCTGGGCAGGGGCACCCAGGCGAGGGCTAGTATACCCGAACGGTCCGGCCCGATGAACGCGCCCGGCGTGCCCAAACCGCCGCGCCACCGCTGATTGCCCGACGCCGGGGCCGACGATCCTGAGGCGCCGCCGGCTGGCCAAACGCGTGATCGCCGCCGCACCCGATGTCACCTGCGTGTCCGCAGCGTGTCGCCATCCTGTCCCGGTCGCCCTGCCCAAACCCGCCTCTGCGCCGTACAGTGGGACCCGCCGCCGGGTCGAACCACCGGCTGTCCGTCGAGGAGGACAGGATGCTCGCTCGGATGTGGAGCTGCGCGTTGGCCGGTCTGGAGGGCGAGCTCGTGCAGGTCGAGGTCGACATCCACCACGGCCTGCCGCACATCACGCTCGTCGGCCTCCCGGATATGACGGTGCGCGAGTCCAAGGACCGCCTGTACGCCGCGCTGCGCAACGCCGGATTCGGCTTCCCAATGGCCCGGATCACGATCAACCTGGCGCCTGCGCACGTCCGCAAGATCGGTCCGCACTACGATCTGGCGATCGCGCTCGGGATCCTGGCGGCCAGCGAGCAGCTGCCCGGCGCTCTCAATGGCGCGTTGGACGACGCGCTCGTGTTCGGCGAGGTTGCCCTCGACGGTCGACTGCGGCGGACGCACGGCGTCCTCCCGGTGGCGGTCGCCGCCCGCAACCACGGCTTCCGACGGGTCATCGTGCCCGCTGCCAACGGCGCCGAGGCCGCCCTCGTCCCCGGCCTCGACGTCGTCGCATCCGACAGCCTGCGCCAACTCGTCCAGCACCTGCGCACCGGCGCCCCGCTGCCGCCGATTGCCGCCGTTCCGTCGCACACCGCGCCGGCGCCGCACACCGACCTCAGCGACGTCCGAGGCCAGGAGCACGCGCGCCGCGCCCTCGAGATCGCCGCCGCCGGCGGGCACAACCTGTCGTTCACCGGCCCGCCGGGCGGGGGCAAGACGATGCTGGCGCGCTGCCTGCCGTCCATCCTGCCGCCGCTGTTGCTCGAGGAGGCGCTGGAGGTCACCGCGGTCTATTCCGTCGCCGGCCTGCTGCCCAGCGACGTGCCGCTCATCCAAGCGCGCCCGTTCCGCGCACCGCACCATACGATCTCCAACGCCGGCCTGATCGGCGGCGGCTCTTGGCCGCGGCCGGGCGAGGTCTCGCTGGCCCACCACGGCGTCCTGTTCCTCGACGAGCTGCCCGAGTTCGACCCGGCGGTCCTCGAGAGCCTCCGCCAGCCCATCGAAGACCGGCGCGTCACGATCGCCCGCGCCGCCGGCAGCGCGATTTTTCCGGCCAGCGTGACGCTGATTGCCGCCCGCAACCCCTGTCCGTGCGGCTATCACGGCGACCCTGACCACGCCTGTACGTGCGCCGTCGCCGCCGTCCTGCGCTACGGGCGTCGTGTCAGCGGGCCGCTGATGGACCGCATCGACCTCCACGTCGAGGTGCCCCGCGTCCCGCATGAGAAGCTTCTGGGTGGGCCGACCGGCGAGAGGTCGGTCGCCGTACGCGCCCGGGTGGTGGCCGCGCGGGAACGCCAGCGGGCGCGGCTGGGGGCAGCGGAGGGTCCGGCGGCGTCGCCCGCAGCGGTCGACCGCCGGCGCCAGCGCGAGTTGGCGGTGCGAGCCCACGATCCGGCCGGCGCGGAACGACGATCGATCGCTGTCGCGTCGGCGACGCCCGGGTCTCCGGACAACGACACTGCGACGGACGACCGATCGCTGCCGGGCTTCGGTTTCGTCGGCGCCGCCGCCGCGCGCTGCAACGCCGAGCTATCCGCAGCCCAGGTCCGCCGCGACTGCCGCATCGACACCGACGGCGAGGCTCTGCTCCGGACGGCGATGCGGCGGCTTGGCCTTTCGGCACGGGCGTTCCACCGCATCCTCAAGGTATCCCGGACGATTGCCGATCTCGAGGCGGCCGACGGGATCGCGACCCGCCACGTGGCGGAGGCGCTGCAGTACCGGCCGCGGCAGGGGACGTGATTCCAGCACGACGGCCATTACTCCGGCATCGGAGACCACAATTACCGCACGGTAGGGGCAAGGCGTGCCCCTACCGGCGCATGTCGGACGACCACGATCCGCATTGGCCGACGATTGCGGCACCCATCGACGGTTGCGCGGCGGCGGCGCGGCGGTCGGCGGGCGTTCGAACACGGCGCGAAGGCGGTACGCTGTGCGCCATGAACACATGCCCAGGTTTCCAGAGCGTCCTTCGCCGGAACGTCGGCGCGCTGTTCGTCGCGCTGACCGCGTTGGCGGCCGTGATCGGCGGCGGGGCGGCGCGCTACATGGCGGCGGCGGCGCACGACCGGACGTACACCGTCGTGCAGGCACCGCACCGCAACACGGCCATCGTCTTCGGCGCCGGCGTCTGGCCGAGCGGCGCGCCGACGCCGATCCTCTTCGACCGCGTCGCGACGGCGGCCGAACTGTACGTGCTCGGCACGGTCGATGGGCTCGTCATGAGCGGCAGCGTCGGGCCGGGCGCTTACGACGAGCCGGGCACGATGGCGCGTCTCGCGGAGCAGCTGGGCGTCCCGGCCAGAGCGATTCGGTTGGACACCAGCGGCACGAGCACCTGGGCCTCGTGCTCCGGCTGGGTCGCGGCGCACCCATCGGAAACGTCGCTGCTCGTCACGCAGGCCTACCACATGCCGCGCGCCCTGTTCGCCTGCCGCCGCTTCGATGCGAACACGATCGGGGTGGCCGCCGACCGGCGGACCTATCCCGCGGTCCACGCCGCGTGGTGGCGGCTGCGCGAAGGCCCGGCGTCGCTGAAGTTGCTCTGGGTGGCATTGGATCGCTGATCTCTTCGGGCGGCGGCGGCATCGTGCCCATCGCCGTCACGCTCGAGCGGTGGCCGTCGTTCATTCGTCCGGCGCGTACCGCTGGGCCGCCGCCATCACGGTGCGGTATCCTCCGACGCAGGATCCCCCGGGCCGACGATCGACGAGGATGGCCATGCACGCGGGCGACGTGACCTTCGTCCACATCACGGACAGCCACATCGGGCCGAGCGCCGACTACCGGCGGCACGGCCTTGCCGCGCTGCCTTGCGCCGAGCGCATCGTGGAGACGATCAACGCGCTTGTGCCCCAGCCGGACTTCGTCCTCCACACCGGCGATGTCGTGACCGAGCCGCACGACGCCAGCTACGCGTTGGCGGCGGGCGTGTTCGGGCGGTTGACCGCGCCGACCTACTACGCGGTCGGCAACCATGACACGGCAGCCGACCTGCGCCGCTGGATGCGCGTCGGCCCGCACGTGCCCCTCCTGCCCGACGACGGCCCGTGGTCGTACGCCTTCGAGGTGCGCGGCCATCGTTTCCTGGCCGTCGATGCGCGCGGACCGGACGCGATCGATCCGCAGGGCGCTCTCTCGGCAGCGCAGTGGTCCGTCCTCGAGCGCGAGCTCACCCCCGACGGCCCGCCGTTGACGCTCTTTACGCACTTCCCGCTGCTGCCGATGGGAAGCCCGTGGATCGACCGGACGATGCTCGTCCGGGACGGAGATGGGCTGCATGACCGCCTGGCCGCCGTTGCGAATCGGGTGCGCGGTGTGTTCTTCGGCCACATCCATCAGCCGCTGCACATGTCGGTCGACGGCGTCCTCTACTCCGCGGCGCCGAGCACGTTTGCCCAGCTGACGGGTTGGCCGACGGACGAGGTGGCGGGCGCAGACCCCGTTGCCTTGCCCGGCTACGCCGTCGTGCGCCTCACCGCCGCCGGAACGACGGTCCGGACGCTATCGTTCCCCCGTCCGTAAGCGGGTGCGCGCGGCCGGCGGACCCAGGCGACGAGTTGACAAGGATTCACGCAACGGAGGTCGACCCGATGGAAGAACGATCCGATCCCATGCACGGCGATGTCCTTGCCGGCGTCGAGTTCGCGGACAACCCCGAGCCGCGCTGTGCTGTCGCCCTCGTGCTGGACACCTCGGGCTCGATGCACGGTCGGGCGATTGCCGAGCTGAACGCCGGTCTGCAGTCCCTTGCCGCGGCGCTGAAGGCCGATACACTGGCCAGCCTGCGTGTCGAGATCGGGGTGCTGACGTTCGGCGGCGGCGTCCGTGTCCTCGACCCGGCCGGCGGGGCAACGGCGCCCGCCGACCCGGCGGACGCCTTCACGACCGTCGACCGATTCGTGGCGCCGACGCTCGTCGCCGACGGCGAGACGCCGATGGGCGAGGCCGTTGGCCGGGCGCTGGCGCTCCTACGGGCGCGCAAGGAACGCTACCGCGCGAACGGCATCGACTACTTCCGGCCGTGGCTCCTGCTGGTTACGGATGGCCGCCCGACGGACCGCGGCTGGGAGGCGGCGGCCGACGAGGCGCGGGCCGAGGAGGGACGGCGCGGCGTCTCGTTGTACGCCGTCGGGGTCGAGGGCGCGGACATGCGGACGCTGGCTCGTTTTTGCGGTGAGGATCGGCCGCCGCTCAAGCTGGCCGGGCTGGCCTTCAACGAGCTCTTTGCGTGGCTGTCGAAGAGCCTCTCGGCCGTGTCCCAGTCCCGGCCGGGCGACCAGACGCCGCTGCCGCCGGTCGGCTGGGCGGTGGCCGACACGTCCCATTGAGCGGCAGTTGAGCGGCGCCGGGGGGTGGCGATGGGCGGCGGCGTCCATCGCCGGCACGTCGCACCGCGTGACGGGCACGGACTGCCAGGACGCACATGCTGCGGCCGTCCGAACGGATGGGGCGTTGGTTGCCGCCGTGGCGGACGGCGCCGGCAGCGCGCCGCACAGCGCGCGGGGGGCGGCGGTCGCGGTGGCCGCCGCCGTCGGCACGTTGGTGCGTGACGGAGGCCCGGCCGGCATGGGGCCGGTGGGGACCGTCGACGCGGACGGCGACGTCGAGGCGCGGCGCGAACGGGATGCCGAGGGGATGGCGGCCGCACTGCATGCTGCGAGGGCGGCCGTCGAAGTCCTGGCGGACGCCGAGGGATGGCCGACCCGTGACCTGGCTTGCACGCTGTCGTGCGCGATCGTCCGCCCTGAAGGCGTGCTCGCGGCCCAGATCGGTGATGGCCTCGTCGTCGCGGTCGGGCGGGACGGCGTGGTCACGGCGGTGACCGTGCCGGAGCGGGGCGACTATGCGAACGAGACGACCTTTCTGACGAGCGAAGGCGCGGTCGCCGCCGCGCTGGACGTGATGACGCGGGCGGACGGCGACGTGGCGGCCGTTGTGCTGCTGACGGACGGCCTGTTGCGACTGGCGCTCGACTTGGCGACGGCGACCCCGCACGCCGCCTTCTTCCAGCCCCTCGTCCGCTTCGCTGCCGCCATCGATCACGTCGAGACCGCCACGGCTCAGCTCGCCGCGTTCCTTGACTCGCCGCGCGTCCGTGCCCGGACGGATGACGACCTGACGCTGCTCGTCGCCGCATACGGACCGGCGGAACCATGATCGGATCGCCTGCGCCGCGTGCCGTCGAGCCGGGTGGCGCCGTCACGACGCAACCCTCGCGCGTCGGGTCGTGCAGCGCGTGATCGTCCGAACGGCGACCGGTGCCACGGTCGAGCTCGGCGTGGAGATCGCGCGGGGCGGCGAAGCGGTCATCCACCGCGTCGTCGGCGACGACCGGCTGCTGGCGAAGGTCTTCTTCACCGATCGCACCGCGATGGCGGACAAGCTAAGGGCGATGCGCGATCATCCGCCCCCCGACCCGGCCGGCGTCCAAGGCCACAGCGCGATCGCCTGGCCGCGCGAGCTGCTCCTCGATGACGCCAAGCGGCTGATCGGCTTCCTCATGCCGTACATTCGCGATGCCGTGCCGGCGCTCGACGTGTTGAACCCGCGGCGCCGCGCGCAGACACTGCCGGACTTCGACCGGGCCTATCTTCACCGGGCGGCGCGGAACCTTGCCTCCGCGCTGGCGGCGCTGCACGCGGCCAAGGTCGTCGTTGGCGATCTGAACGAGCGGAACGTCCTCGTCACGCCGCGCGCGCTCGTGACGCTCATCGACGCCGACTCGTTCCAGATCCAACGGATCCGCCCGGCCGAGATCGTGTTCTATCCGTGCCCGGTCGGCCGGGCGGAGTACACGCCGCCCGAACTGCAGGGCCAGCCGTTCCACGACACCGTCCGCCTGCCGGAGCACGACGCCTTCGGCCTGGCCGTGCTCCTCTTCCAGCTCCTGATGGCCGGCAGCCACCCGTTTCGCAGCGCCTGGCTGGCCGACAGCGAAGCGCCTCCGCTCGAAGAGAAGATTCGTCGCGGCTGGTTCCCCTACCTGGAGCGGCCTGCTGCGCCGGTCGCGCCGCCGCCCGGCACACCGGCGCTCGGCGCGCTCCACCCCGCGGTCGTCGACGGCTTCGTCCGCGCCTTCGCCCACGGCCATGCGGACCCGCATCGACGACCGACCGCGGAAGATTGGGCACACCGCCTCGAAGAGGCCGAAGCCCACCTCATCCGCTGCCCGACCGGCCACGCCTTCGCCGACCACCTGGCGGTGTGCCCCGACTGCGGCGCACGCCGCCGCGGCGCGCCGTGGAGCGCCCGACGCAGCCCGCCGCCGACCCGTGTCGCCGGGACCACGGCCGCCGCGACGGTGCCCCGGGCGGTTGCGCAAAGGCCATCGCTCGCCAGCACCGCGTCACCCCGTGCCGGATCGCCGCCTGCCTCGCGACGTGCGTTGGCCGGCCTGCGCACCATCGGGCGCTCCTTTGCCCGCGCGCTCATGCCGCCGCCGATGCCGTCGACCGGAACGCCGCCGACCGCCCTGCGTCGGGCGCGTATCGGCGCCCGGCACGTGGCGGCGACGACAGCGCAGGCAGTCATCGCCGCCAGCGGCGCCGTTGCGATCGGGCTCGTCGTGACCGGCATCACGTCGCTCGGTGCCCTGTCGTCCGGCGCCGATGCGGATCCTGCGCTGCGCCAGTCCGTCGCCGGTTGGCTGGCCGGTGGGCTGGCGATGGCGGCCGTCGTGTTCGCGCGCTCGGCCGTCGAGCGTCGGACCGCGCCGGCGACGCCGTCCGCGTCGACGCTGCGCCTCGGCCGAGCGGTCGGCGAGCCGATCGTCGGGTGGACGGTCGGTTGGATCGTCGCAACGTCCCTCGTCGTCGTGCCGGGGTGGGTGCGGCACGCGGGGCCGGGCGCTGGGCTCGCGGCGGCGGCGAGCGGTGCGACCGGCGTATCCGTGTCGGAGATCGGCTGGGCCGTCGGTTGGGCCACCTTCGGTGCCGTCGCCGGCGCGCTGGCGGTGGAAGGCGGACCACCGGTGCCGGCCCGCGCGGCAGCGCTGTTTGCGGCGATCGGCTATGGGGTGGCGCGGGGGGTGCTTTGGCTGGTCGCTGCGATGCCGTGATCCGGATGGCGATATGTCGTCAGCCGCCGGTGAACTTCGTCTTGTAGCCGAGCTTCTGCAGGGTGGCCGCGATGGCGTCGCGGTGGTCGCCCTGGATCTCGATCGTGCCGTCCTTGACGGTGCCGCCGGTGCCGCAGGCGGTCTTGAGCAGCTTGCCGAGCGCCTTGAGTTCGTCGGGGCGAAGCTGGAACTCGTAGGCGACGGTCACGGTCTTGCCGCCGCGGTGCTTCTTCTCGCGCCGAATCGCAACCGTCTGCTCGGCAGGTGGTCGGCTCGAGCCCGGCCCCTTGTCGACTCCGGCCTTGGGCGCTTTGCCGCCGTGCGTGCTGTAGACCAGGCGGTCACGACCCGTCGGCATCGGAGTCCTCCGCTCGCGACGGCTCGTCGGCCGCCGACCCGGCGAGCAGCTCGGCCATCAGCGCGCCGGCGTGCTGCATCATCCGGCCGCGGGGCACGACACGCCGCGCCCCCGCCCGCGTTGCTGCCGCCAGCAGATCCGCCGCCACGTGCGGGCCGTAGGCCAGGACCGGCACGCCGGCCGCGACCGCGGCGCCGATGCGGTCGAGGGCGCCGGGCGCGGTGAGGTCGACGACGGCGCCGGCCGGGCGCGGGTCGGTGGCCAGTGCGGCCGCCCAGGCGTCGGCGTTCACGCTGTCCAGGGGCACGCCCGCCGCGCGCGCCGCCTCGCCGACGCGGACGTCGGCCATGACGTCGGGAATCGAGGCGATGAGCGTTGCCGTGGTCGATACCGGGCTGTTCATGGGCGGCGGTTCCTCCAGCGGACGACGATGGCGTGGACGGCGGCGACCTCGCGGTCGATCCGTTCATCCCACGAGACGAGCGACGTGGCGGCGTACTGGGCCGCGCCGGCGGCGAGCACGGTGCGCAGCGCGTCATCGGTCAGGACGCGGATGAGCGACGGCGCGATGACGCCCGCGTCGTCCGGTGGGAGCAATAGGCCGTTTTCGCCGTCCGTTACGACATCGCCCGTCCGGCCGTTGGCCAGCGTCACGACCGGCAGGCCGGCGACGAGCGCCTCGAGCAGTGTGTTCGACAGGTTCGAGTAATCATAGAGCGCGACGAACACATCTGCGGCGCGCAGGTACGGCGGCAGGGCGTCGCGCGCGACGAAGCCCTCGAAGCGGATGCGGCCCGCGACGCCGAGCGCGGCGGCGCGCCGCTCGAGCGCCGGCCGCGCCGGACCATCGCCGACGATGAGCGCCACGACGTCGGGCACGGCGGCTGCGATGGCGGGCAGGGCGTCGATCAGACGGTCGGCGCGTTTGATGTCGACGAGCTGCGACACCCAGACGAGCACGGGGACGTCCGCCGCGATGCCGAGGGCGGCGCGGGCCGCCGGCCGGTCGGGCGCCGTGGCAACCCACGCCGCGTCGGTGCCGTTGCGCCAGAGCCAGAGCCGCGCGGCCGGCACGCCAAGCCAGGCCGTGATCTCGGCGGCATCGATCGTCCCGTCGTCCGTGACGATCACGGCGCCGGTCGGCAGGCGGAAGGCGAGGAGTTCGTCGAAGCGGGCGAGCCAGAGCTTCGTCCACGCGAGTGCGCGGCGCAGGCGGTTCGGTGCGTGTGTCGACGTTCGCATGCGGGACGACGCGGCCGTCCGGGCCTGTGGCGCTCCAGCCGGGCGTGATGATGCGCCGATGCCGGGCCCGACGCCGGGCGTGTCGCTGCCTGTCGCCAGGATGCCCCGTACATGCTGGACGAAGACGCTGCCCATGATTCGCCCGAACGACGGGATGCCGCGCCGCCGGCCGATCCAGGCGGCGATCGGGATCCCGGGGTTGTTCACGCCGTACGTCGCCGCAGGCCGCAGCCGCCGCGCGAGCCTTTCGGCCTTGACGATGCCGAGGACGACGAACTGCAGCCACCACAGCCGGAACTTCAGGTGGCGGACGATCGCCCGGTCCTCGCCGCGGACCTGGCTGAGGTAGGAGTGCTCGGCGTCGTAGACGAAGTCGACGCGATCGAGCGGGATGCGGAAATAGTGGACGGTCACGCCGTCGACGGACGACTCGGCGACGCCGCGCCGGTTGGTCGCGCAGAGGACGTGGACATCCCAACCGGCACGCTGGAAGCCGCGCAGGGCGTGGAAGACCGTCGGCTTGCCCTTGTGCGGGCCGGCTTCCCAGATGAAGGGGGTGGCGACGAGGAGAACGGGGGCGGTCGGCGAGGCACGCCGAGAAGATGCCGACATCGTATCGCTCATCGTCGCGGCCCTGCCGCAAGCAGCTCGGCATACAGCCCCATCAACCGACCCATCTCAGCTTCGGCGTTCAACACGCGCGCGGCGTCGAGCGAGCGTCGCTTGAAGGCGTCGATCGCGTCGGCCGACAGCGCGTTCAACCGTGCGGCGATCGTGGCCGGCGCGAAGTCGGCGGCGACGATGCCGCAGCCGTGGTCGATGACGACGCGGGCCATCTCCGGCGACGGGCCGATCGCGACGGCCAGGCCGGCCATGATGAACTCGAAGAGCTTGTTCGGCAGGGCCATCCGGTAGCTGAAGTCGACCGGTGGCAGGAGGAAGAGGCCGATGTCGGCGGCGGCGTTGAGGGTGCGGGCGATCGCGGCGGGCGCGACGGGGTCGCGGAACGTCACGCGGCCCGGCGCGTGGCGTTGGGAATGGCGCGCGAGGTCGACGATGTAGCCGGCGTCGCTCTCGACGAGCATGAACGTGAGGTGGAACCGGTCGTCGCACGCCGCGACGACATCGACCATGTCCTCCAGCCGCCGCGCGCGCAGGGCCACACCGTGGTGGACGAGGTCGATCCGGGCGGGGTCGGTGGGCCGCAGGGCGAGCGATTCGTACGCCGGGCAGTTGCGGATGACGACCGGATCCAGGCCGAACTCGGCGCGATAGCGGTCCGCAATACCATCGGCGACGGTCGTCATCGCGGCGGCGCGCGGGGCGAGGGTGCGGATGAGCCAGGCGTAGAACGGCTGCGCCAGGAAGCGCGTGAGCGTGCGGTGCGGCAGGCGGTCGGGGCTGAACTCGTGGGCGTCGAAGAGAACGGGCACGGTTCCGATCGCCTCAGCCGCCGTCAGCGCCGCCGGCAAGCCGATCGCCTCGTTCGCGTGGATGAGGTCGGGTTTGGTCGCGATGATCGCGTCGCGCGCCGCCACGTGGTCGGGCTTGCGCCAGTACCAGCGCGCGAACCACGACGGGGCTCCGCGCCCGGCAAGCAACCGGATCGCCTGAACCACGCGCTCGCGTCGAGCGAGTCGATGCGGCATCACCGGATGGAATTCGACGCCCTCCGGCAGCGGCACCGTGCCCGGCATGCCCCAGCCGACGACCGTCACGGCGTATCCTGCTTCCGCGGCCGCCGCGATCTGGCGCAGGACGCGGCCGTCGCGGGCCAGGTCGGACAGGCTGAGGATGCAGACCCGCTCACGGCTCATGGCGCTGACGCTACCACGATCGACGGGTTGGCGAAAAGCGGGAACGGACGTCGCCATCGAGTCGCTGCCGGTGGCGCGACGCCGCGCGGCTTCGCACGGCGAGGGGCAGCGACGATTCGACTTGCCTTGACGACGAACGGATCGGGTCTACCCTAGACGGCATGGCAAGCGCTTTCCGTATGAACCGATTCGGTGGCGCCTTGCGCATCGTCGTCGGCAGCGTCCTGGCGATTCTCGTCGGAACCGCCCACGCGCGGGCGCAGGCTGCGCTGCAGTTCAGCGACGGCGAGTTCGCGCCCGGCGACTGGACGCTCACCGTGGCGCAGCTGAACGCCGGCGGCACCGTCGACGTGGTGCGGTCCGACAGCGGCGGGAACCCGGGGGCGTTCCTCGCCATCACAAACCGCACGGCACCGCCCGACCCGTCGCGCCGGCCGTCCGTCATCGGCGTGCACCTGAACCGCCGGGCGGTCTGGTCTCCGGATGACCAGGGGCCGATCTCGTGCCTGACGTATCAGGAGGACGCACGTGCCGTTTCGGCCCAAGGCGAAGGGCAGTCGACCGGGCCGGCGCTCGTGCAGGACGGCCGCATCTTCGTCGTCCGGGGCCAGTTGACGGGCAGCGGACGGAGCTGGCATCGGATCCGGTTCGACCGTCTGACGGCCGCCAATTTCATCGAGGTCGTCGACGGCCGCGGCTTGGATGACGCCGCGCACCCCGACTTCACGGCGACGGGCACACCGTTGACCTTCGGCTTCTATCGTTCCAACAGCAACTCGATCAGCCCGAACACGATCGGGATCGACAACTGGTCGATCGCCGGGCCGTGCCCGGGCGATGCGCCGCAGATCGAACCGCCCATGGTCTGTCCGCGCCTCGCGGGGACGGCGCCCGCCAGTGCCATCGCCGCTGCACTGGCGAATCCGACCGGCGTTTCGGGGTACGGCCGTCCGTGCCACCCCAACGTGCCGCCAGGTCCGCTGAACTGGCCGCGACGATGGCTGAGCCTGCGCAACCTCAACGTGCCGTACCACCCGCTGTTCAACGCCTTGATCTTCAAGTGCGGCTGCCCGTAGGCGGGTCCGTCGACTGCAGTTGGGGCGGGTGCACTGGGCCGGCCTCCGATGACGGTGCCAAGATCATCGCTCGGCGTGCGGCGCTCCCAGCAGGGCGTCGACGATGCGCACGGCTGCGTGGCCGTCCCCAAAGACCGGCGCCGGGCGCGCCGACGGCAGCGGACGTCGTGCCGCCGCGGCAATGCGGACGGGATCGGCGTCGGCCAGGACGTTCCAGCCGTCGTCGAGGGTCTCGACCCACTCCGTCTCCGCCCGCAGCGTCACGCACGGCACGCCGCAGAAGTAGGCCTCTTTCTGCACGCCGCCACTGTCGGTGAGGATCACGCGGGCGTTGGACTCCAGAGCCAGCATGTCGAGGTAGCCGACCGGGGGCCGGCAGCGAATCGGCCGTTGCGCGTCGCCGCTCTGAGGCGCGGCGGGATCATCGGCGGGTGTGTCGAGGTGAACCGCCGGGTGATCGAGGGCCGCGAGTGCTTCGCGCGTGCGCGGGTGAACGGGGAACACCACGGGCATGTCCAGCCGGGCCGCGCCGTCCAGGATGGCGCGCAGGCGCCGCGGATCGTCGGCGTTCGCCGGTCGGTGGACCGTCAGAAGGGCATACGGGCCGGTATCGATGCCCAACGCCCGCCGCCGGTCCGGCGCAGCGGCCCGCTCGCCGAAGTGGCGGACGGCGTCGAACATCACGTCGCCGACGAGGTGCACGCCGTTGTCGATGCCCTCGCGGCGCAGGTTCGCGACAGCGGTCTGGGTCGGGCAGAAGAGCAGCGAAGCGCAATGGTCCGTCAGCCGACGGTTGTGCTCCTCGGGCATCGCCCAGTTGAACGAGCGCAGGCCCGCTTCGACGTGCGCCACCGGGATGCCGAGCTTGACCGCCGCCAGCGCGCCCGCCAGCGTCGAGTTCGTGTCGCCGTACACCAGGAGCCAGGCCGGCCGCGACGCGACGAGCACCGCCTCGATTGCCGCGAGCATCGCACCTGTCTGCCGTCCGTGCGGTCCCGAGCCGATGCCGAGGTTGACGTCCGGTTGCGGCAGGTCGAGTTCGGCGAAGAACACGTCGGACATCGCAGCGTCGTAATGTTGACCGGTGTGCACGAGCACCTCGGTGGCGCGCGCCCGCAGCGCCCGGCTCACCGGCGCGGCTTTGACGAACTGCGGGCGGGCGCCCACCACGGTGACGACGGTGATCATGTGGGTCGGTCAGCCAGGGCAGCCGAGACGATCGCCCGCAACGTATCCGCTTCGTGTTCGGCGGTGAGCACGCCGGCTGCCACGCGCGCCGCTGCCTTGCATCGGTCGATCGCGTCCGGCGTGAGGCCATCCAGCAGCCGCGCGACGTCGGCCGGTGCGAACCCGTCGCCGACGAACCCGATCCCGTGGTCGCGCACGTGCTCCGCCATCTCGGGTGAGGGGCCGATCGCCACGGCCAGCCCGGCGGCGATGAACTCGAAGAACTTGTTCGGCAGGGCGAAGCGGTAGTTGAAGTTCACCGGCGGCAGGACGAAGAGGCCGACGTCATACGCCGCCAGCGCCGGCACGATCGCCGTCGGCGCGACCGGCGGGACGATACGCACGCGGCCGGGGGCAAGGCGCTCGGCTTCGCGCGCCAGCCAGGTCACGTAGTCCGGCTCGCTCGGTACCAGCATCAGGTCGAGGCTGAAACGCCGGTCGGCCATCGCCACACCGCGCACCATGACCTCGAGGCTGCGGCCGCGGGCGCCGACGCCGTGGCTGACGAGGCGAACGTGATCGGCGTCCGTCGGTCGGGCCGGCGGCGGCGGGAAGGGCGCTTGCGGGATGTTCCGGACCACGCCGTGCGGAACGCCGAACTCGGTCTCATACGCGCGGGCCAGCGTGTTGGCCACGGTGAAGGCGGCCGCAGTGCGGGGCAGGTCGTGGTGCAGGATCCAACGCACGGCGGGGGCGATGAACGTGCGCCAGGCACGGCGCTGCTCGTTCTGGCGCGGCGCGTACTCGTGCTGGTCGATGACGACCCGCGCCCCGACGCGATCGGCGGCGCGGAGCGCGACGGGCAGCGCTTGCCAGTTGTTCGCGACGATAACGTCCGGCCGCAGGGACACCAGCCGCTCGAGGGTCGTCCGATAGAGCGCATATCGCCAGTACCAGCGCGGGTACGCCCAGTCCGGCGCGATGCGGCCCAGGGCCAGCAACATCGCCTTCATCGCCCGATCCGCAGGCTTCCCCGGCGTCGGGCGGGCCAGCGGCGACCACGTGACGCCGGCATCCAGCTCGCCCGCGCCACCCACCGCATCGCCGTAGCCAAGCAGCGTCACGTCGTGGTCGCGCGCCAGCGCTGCCGCCTGGCGCTTGACGCGCAGCACCTGGCCCACCGGCGCGAAGAGGACGCATGCGACCCGCGACCGGCTCATCGCCGCCCCAGCCCGGGCGCTGCGCCGACGCGATCTCCGCCCGCGTCGACGGGCGTTGCCAGCGCGGTGGCGACGACGGAGCGCATCGTCGCGGCCTCGTGGGCGGCGTTCAGCGACCGAGCGGCCAGCCGCGCGTTCGCCTTGTATCGATCGATGTCCGCCGCGGACATCGCGTTGAGGGAATCGACAACGCGTTCGGGTGTGAACGCGTCCGCGACGACGCCGCACCGCGTCCGCTCGACGATCTCGGCCATGGCCGGCGACGGGCCGATGCAGACGGCGAGGCCGGCGGCGATGAACTCGAACAGCTTGTTCGGCAGCGCATACATCGTGTTGAAGTTGGAGGGCGGCAGAACGTAGAGGCCGACGTCGTACAGCGCCAGCGCCGCGACGATCTGGGCCGGGGCCACCGCAGGCACGAAGCGGATGCGATCGGGTGCCAGCCGGGCGGCCACCGCCTCGAGGTGAGTCATGTAGGCACGATCCGTCGGCACGAGCATGAGGTCGAGAACGAAGCGGGGCTCCGCCAGGGCCACGACCTCGATCAACCGTTCGATCGCCCGCTCGGGCGCCGCAACGCCGTGGCACACGACGCGCACCCGGTCCGCGGCCGTCCCGCGGGGTGGGGGCAACGGCACCGCCTCGGGCGCGTTGTGCACGACGGACGGACGAACGCCGAACTCGGCGGCGTACGCCTTGGCGAGCGCCTCGCCGACCGTGATCACGGCCGCCGTGCGCGGCAGGTCGCGCTCGAGGAGCCAACGGATGGCCGGACCGACGAACCAGCGCCAGAACCGGTGCTGCTCGTTCTGGCGCGGCGCGAACTCGTGCAGGTCGGCGACGACGCGCGCCCCGGTCGCCTCGGCTGCCCGGAAGGCGACGGGCAGGGCAGTCCAGTCGTTGGCGACGATGAGGTCCGGTCGCAGCCCGGTCACCGCCGGCACCGCGGCCTCGAAGTGGGGGTGGCGCCAGTACCACGTGGGGTAGGCCCGGCTCGGCCAGACCCGTCCGAGCACCAGCAGCCGGAGCGTGCCGCCGCGGTGCGGGGCCGGACCGTTCGCCGGGATTGGCAACGGCGCGAACCGCGCCCCGCCGCCCAAGTCCATGCCCGCATCGCCGGCGTCGCCATATCCGACGACCGTCACGTCATGGTCGACGGCCAGCGCGGCCGCCTGCCGCAAGACGCGGCCGTCGCGGCGGATCGGCGAGAACGAGAGGCAGACGACGTGGGTTCGGCTCATCGGCGGCGGTCCAGCACCGGGCGCACGGCGGCGAACAGATCGGCCAGCGTCCGCCGGTCGACGAGGGCGAGGGTGGCGGCGTAGGCGAAGCCGAACGCCGACAGCTTGACGGCCATCACCATCGCCGCGATGACCGGGTGCTGGATGAACGCGAAGCGGTAGGCCAGCTGGGCGGCGAACGGCAGGGTGCTCAGCGGCCACGTGAAGACGGCCAGCGTGGCCGCGGTGCCGACGGCCGCCGCCAACAAGGGTGGCGCGATGAGGCGGCTGATCGGGACGTCCACGTGGCGGCGGGCGCGGCGGTAGAGATATGCCGTGCCGAGGACGACCATCCCATCGACGGCCAGCGTCACGCCGGAGATGCCGAACGGCGGGCCGAGGAGGAGCAATCCGACCGCCAGGACGGCGAACTGCAGCGTGTAGGCGCGGAGCACGCTGCCCGGATCGCCGAGGCTGCCCAGCATGTTCGCCAAACCGATTCGGATCGGATCGACGAGCGCGAAGATGCACATGAGCTGAAACGGGCGCACCATCGGCAGCCACTTGACGCCCAGGACGAGGCGGACCATCTCGGGCGCGGCCAGTACGAGCGCGCCGCCAAAGGCGAGACCGGCCGTGAGCAGCACGGAATTCGACAGCCGGAACACCGCGTTCAGGCGTTGGCGATCGTGCTTCAGCTCGGCGTACGTGCCGCCGATGACGCTCGTGATGGGCGCGACGACGAAGTTGCGCGGGTACGTCGCGAAGCGGTAGGCACGCGAGTAGATGCCGAGGGAGTAGTCGCCCAGGTAGGCGCCGGTCCAGAGATCGTCGATCCGTTCCGTGGCCATGAACAGGACGCGGGCGGGCGCCGTGCGGCTCCCGAAGCGCAGGTAGTAGCGGACGACATCCCGATCCAGCCGCCAGTGGGGGCGCCACGCCGGCCGCCAGCCGACGAGGAAGGCGGCCGAAACGGCGACGCCGACGATCTCGGCGCCCACGAGCGCCCAGATCTCGGCGCCGGCCAGCGCCAGTCCGACCGTGACGAGCGATGTGATCGTCAGCTCCGCCAGATCGGCCATGACGAGCCGGCGGTGAACGACGCGGCGGGCGAGCACGGCGCGTGGCGTATCGAGGAAGATCGAGACGGCGGTGACGCCGGTCAGCGTGAGGACCGCCCCTCGAAGCGCCGGCCGCGCGCCCAGGAGCGCCCAGGCGCACAACGCCAGCACCCACACGGCCGTCACGATCGTCTTCATCGAGAAGAGCACGTCCGCCGCCCGCTGTTCGTCCTCGGTCTCCGGCGCACGGTTCAGCAGCGCACCGTCGATGCTGCGCGCCAGGCTGGAGGTCACGAACACGATGCTGCTGGCCATCGCGAACACCCCGAACGTCGCCACGCCCAGGAGGTGAGCGGTGATGACGCTGCGGACGAACATGACCGCCATCCGCAGCGGGCTGGCGACCACGTTCCATGCCAGCGACGTAACCGTTCGGTGGCCGACGCCGGCCGGCGTGTTCGGCAGAACCTCGTTCGGTGGAGCCGGCAGGTCGAAGTCCTCGGACCCAGGCGTCACGCCGAACCCCGCCGCGCATACGCCGAGACGATCCAACGCGCGCGCGGTCGCACGAGCGGCCCCGCCATCGCCAGCAGCCGCAAGCCCGCCCGCTGCCCAAGGTTGTACGCCGGGCGGACCACGTGGCCATGCCCGCAGTGCGGGCAGGTCAGGCCGTCGCCCTGAACGAGGTGCCCGACGGCCCGGCGTCCGGCGGCCAGCACCATGCTCTGGCGCCACGTTCCGACGCCATCCGTGCGCCGCCACTCGAACCCGGCAGGCGCCAGGCGGCGGTGTCGGGCGGCGGTGAAGCGACGCTGATGCCAATTCGGGTGGAAACGGCGACCGCAGCGTGCGCACGCTGCCTGTCGCGCCGCCAACTGCTCGCCGTTCGGCGTCGAGACAATGACCCAGTTCTCGGCGACGCGTCCCATCTCGGCCAGGGCGCGGGCCATGACGTCGGCCGGCAGGTGCTCGATCACCTCGGCGGCGAGCACGACGTCGAAGCTCCGATCGGGGAACGGGAGGGCCGTGATGCTGCCCGCGACGGGAACGCCGGCCACGAACCGGAGCGCGCGCGGACTGAGGTCGAGGTCGACGACGACGGGTACCCGATCCAGGAGCGCGGCCGACGATGTCCCGTCGCCGCATCCGACGTCGAGCACGGAGCGGGTGCCGATCGGCACGAGCGCCTGTGTTCGGGCGAGCCGCTCCGCATTCGCCGGATCGGGCGGCCGGCCCCACAGTGCGAGCGTATCGTAGTGCGCCGCCGCCGTGATGTCCGAAGCCATCCGCTCTCTGGACGTCGAGCGCGACACCGTCATCCCGGGCTCTCGTCTCGGCGATGCCGCAGCGGCGCACGCGTTGGGCCGATGCCCACCGCCCGCACCGTCCAGCCGCATCGCTCCGCCATCCCGGCGTCGACGGCATGTCGGCCGTCGACGAGCACCGCGGTGCGAACGCGGCCCGCGATCGCCGCCCAGTCCAGTGTGCGATAGGCGGTATGGGCGACCATGATGACGATCGCATCCACCCCGTCCACGACGACGTCGACCGTCCGGCCCCGGTAGGCCGCCACCCACGGATCGTGCGCCACGACGTCGGCGCCGCGCTGGGCAAGCGCGGCGACAAGGGCCACGCTCGGGCTGTTCCGATCGTCCTCGGTGTTCTCGAGGTAGCTCATGCCGAGCACGGCGATCCGGCTGCCGCGCAAGCGCAGGCCGTGCTCGGCCAGGCCGTCGGCGGCCAGATCGGCCATGTGGGCCGGCATCCCGTCGTTCACGGCGCGGGCGGCGGGGATCAGGCGGGCGGTCATCCCGCTGATCAACAGCCACGGGTCCTTGGGGATGCAGTGGCCGCCGACGCCTGCGCCGGGCAGGAGCATGTGGCGGCCGGGCGACTTGTTGATGAGATCCCGCACCCGCCAGACGTCGGCGCCGGCCGCCTCGCAGACGAGCGCCATCTCGTTCGCAAAGGCGATCTGCACGTCGCGGTATGCGTTCTCGCCCGTCTTGACGATCTCGGCCGTGAGCGCATCGCTTGCGTCCAACGTCGCATCCGGCGCGGTGACGACGTGGCGGTAGAGGCGGAGCGCGATGTCGGCGGCTTCGGGCGTCGACCCGCCGACGACGCGGCTCATCGACGACAGGTTCGCCAGCAGCCGGCCCGGCATGACGCGCTCGGGGCAGTGGACCAGGAGGACGTCGCGGCCGATCCGCAGCCCGCTCGTGCGCTCGAGCGCTGGCGCGACGACGCGATCCATCGTCCCCGGCGCCAGCGTGCTTTCGATGACGACGAGAGTCCCGGTCCGCAGCCGCGGGCCGATCGCTGCCAGCGCCCCCTCGAGCGCGCGATAGACGGGCTGATGCGTGACGGGGTCGACGGGCGTGTCGACGGCGACGAGGATCGCGTCGCACAACCGCAGCGCCTCGGGGTCGGCCGTGGCGACGAGCCGCTCCTCGGCGACGACGCGCGCGAGGAGCTCCGGCAGCCCCGGCTCCTCGCCCTCGAACGGCACTCGGCCGGCGTTGATCGCATCGACCTTGTCGGCGACGACATCGACCCCGACGACGGTGTAGCCCGCGCCGGCCAGCGTGCAGGCCACGGGCGTGCCGACGAAGCCGAGGCCGACGACGGCGAGGCGCGCGGTGCGGTCGTCGAGGCGGGCGGCGAGCGGGGCGAACGCGTCGGACACGGCGCCGGGCACGGTGTCGACGGCGCGATTGCCGATCACGGACCGCCCCACGCCGGATCGTCGCCTCGCTCGCCCGCCTCGACGATGGCCCGGGCAAGGCGCAGGGCCGCGAGCCCGTCCTCGCCGCTCACGACGGGCGGCGTTCGATCGCGCACCGCGGCGGCGAACGCGGCCAGCTCGGCCACGAGCGGTTCGCCGCCGTCGATCCGGATCGTCGTCGCGTTGCCCTCGACGACGCCCTGCAGCTGGCCGAACGTCTCCCAGTGGGCATCGGCCGATTCATTCGCGTAGAACGTGAGCGTCTGGCGCAGGTAGTCGGCCACGAACATCCCGCGCTCGCCCGTCACGCTCAACTCGCGGATCTTCGTCGGCGTCAGCCAGTTGATGTTCAGCAGTCCGATCGCGCCGCCGTCGAACCGCAGCAGCCCGACCAGCAGGTCCTCGTGCGCGGTGTGGATCCGCTGCGCCGTCTCGGCCTGGATCCGGACGACCTCGCGGCCGACGATCCAGCGCAGGATGTCGAGGTCGTGTGTTGCCAGGTCCACGACGACGCCGACGTCCCGCACCCGCGCCGGGAACGGCCCGACCCGCCGAGCCTGCACGGTGAACACACGGCCGAGCTCGCCCGCGTCGACGCGCCGCTTCAGCTCGCGCACGGCCGGGTTGAAGCGTTCGACGTGGCCGACGGTGAGGACGACATCGGCTTCGCGCGCCGCGTCGATCATCACCTGCGCTTCGGCCTCGGTGGCGGCGATCGGCTTCTCGACGAGCACGGCAATGCCTGCCGCGATGACGTCGAGCGCCACGGTCAGGTGCTGCTGCGTCGGGACGACGACGCTGACGAGGTCGGGTCGCTCGCTGGACAGGAGCGTCCGGTGGTCGTCGAACGTCGGTACGCGCAGGCGGCGCTCGACCCAGTCGCGGTTCTCGGCCACGGGGTCGGCGACGCCGACGAGGTCGACATCGTCCAACGCGGCGTATACGCGGGCGTGGTGGCGCCCCATCGCCCCGGCGCCGATGACGGCGGCACGCAGCGTCATCGCCCGGCTCCCGGCGGCAGCCCGGCCGCGTCCTCGGCGGGCCGGCCGTCGGCGAGCGCCATGCCACAGCCGCTGCACGGCGCTTCGCCCGCCTCGAGTCGCCGGCCGCACCGGCAGACCCAGCCGATCCGCCGCGCCGGGTTGCCGACGACGAGGGCGTACGGCGCGACGTCGCGCGTCACGACGGCGCCGGCGCCGACGATGGCCCAGCGGCCGACGGCGACGCCGGTGACGACGACGGCGCCGGCGCCGATCGCTGCGCCGTCGCCCACGGACGTCTCGCCGACGAGCCAGTCGTCGGCCGCCTTCAGGCTGAAGTCGGGATTCACGGCCCGCGGTACCCGATCGTTCGTGAAGCACGCCTGCGGGCCGATGAATACGCCCTCGCCGACGGTCAGGCCGTGGTAGAGCAGCGCGCCGTTCTGGATCTTGCACCGCGCACCGATGCGGACGTCGCTGTCGATGTACACGTCCTTGCCGACGATGCACCCCTCGCCGAGGACGGCGCCCTCGCGGACCTGGCTGTGGTGCCAGACCTGGCAGCCGGGGCCGAGCGCCGCGCCGGGGTGGACGATGGCGGTGTCGGCGATACGCGTGGGAGCCGACGTGCCGGACGCTGCCATCAGACGGATGCCGCGGGAGCGGCTGCGGATGTCGCACCGCCGCCGTCGACCGCGCCGACCATGTGGATGTCGACCGTTCCGCCCACCGCGCCGACCGCTTCGCCGACGCCGGTCAGCACCGTGTCGAACTCCGCGTCCGTCATGCCCGCGAAGAGTGGCAGGTTGAGGACGCTCCGGGCCAGTCGATCCGCCTCCGCGCCGCCGACGGCCGCGACGAGGTGTCCGGCGGCGCCGGGTTGCTTGCTCATCGCGCCCGGGTAGACGGTGCCGAAGCCGATGCCGCGTGCCTTGAGCGCGGCCTCGATGGCCGGCCGAACGGCCGGGTCGTGCAGCGTCACGTTCAGGTAGCCGTTCTCGACGTAGCCGGCCGGCGGGCCGACGACGCGAATGCCGAGCGCCGGCAGGAGCTCCTGGTAGCGCTCGGCCACCCTCCGTCGGTCGGCGAGCCGCACGTCAAGGTAGTCCAGACACAGGTCGAGCCAGGCAGCGTCGAAGCCGCTCATCCGGCTGTTCCAGCCGACCGCGCCGTGGGCGTAGTGGTCCGTACGGCCGTGGTTGCCGAGCATCCGCACGGTGGCGGCCAGCTCGGGCGACGAGCACACGACGGCGCCGGCGTCGCCGCACGCGCCGAGGACCTTGGCGGGGTAGAACGAGACCGTGCTGATCAGGGCGTCGGCGTAGATCGAGCGGCCGTTCCATGTGACGCCCCACGCTTGCGCGCCGTCCTCCACCAGTGCGATATCGCGCGAGCGGCAGAAGGTGCGGAAGTCGTCGAGCCGCCGCGAGCCCCAGCCGTACAGATGGACCAGGATCGCGGCCTTGGGGCGATGGGCGTCGACGGCCCGGACGAATGCATCGAAGTCCAGTTGCAGATCGATCGGATCGATGTCGACCGTCACCGGCCGCGCGCCGACGTTCACGACGGCCTCGAACGTGGCCCAGAACGTGGCGTCAGGAATGGCGACGATGTCGCCTTCCCCCACGCCGACGGCCCGGAGCGCCAGCTGCAACGCGTCCGTCCCGTTGGCGCACGCCACGACGGCCGGCGCCTGAGCGGCCTCGGCCAGCCGCGCCTCGAGCCGCGCGACGTCGGGGCCGCTGACGAAGCGGGTGTGGACGGTCACGTCGCGGACGCGGTCCATCCAGCGGTCCAGAAAATCCGGTTCGAAGCGTTGCAGATCGATGAACGGGACGGGCATCCCGAGGTCTCCTTCATGAACGAAGCGGGCGCCTTGCGCCCCACAGGACAGCCCATTATGCTACGCCGCTCTTCAGGGGGGCCACGTTCGACACCGCCACGGCCGGCGCGTTCCGCGTCCTCGCCGGAGTTCGATCGCGTCGCGATCCCCTGCTGAACCGCCACAAGCCGCGATGAACGAGGGGAATGCCGTGTGAATGCGTTGCGCCGAATCGCCTTGGCGGCCATCGCCGCCGCCGTCATGCTGGCCGCCGCGGCCGCCGCGGCCGCCGGAACCGCCAGCGCCCGCCCGGACGACCCGGCGGGCGCGACACCGCCACGTTCCTCGGTCGCCGTGCCGAACCGTCCGCCCGACGGCCCGCCGCCGGCCGTCGCGGGCGACCCGACCCGCCGCGAGTACGTCGTGTTCCTGAACGACGCCCCGCCGCTGGCGAAGTACCGCGGCGGGATCGCGGGCCTCGCCCCGACGGCGGCGGACCTGAACGGCGACGTCCACCTCGACCTCGGGACGCCTGCGGCGCTGGCGTACTCCGCCTACCTCGACGGCCGCCGCGCCGCGGCGATCGCCCGATTGAAGGCCGTCGCGCCGCGGGCCGATATCGGCTGGCAGTACCATATCGTGGCCCACGGCTTCACGGTCGGGTTGACGGCGGATGAGGCCGTGGCGGCCAAGCACATGCCGGGCTTCGACCTGGTGTTCCCGGACGAGAAGCTCGCCTACGAGATGGACTCGAGCGCCGAGGTCGTGCGGGCCACGGACGCGTGGCAGGCGGTCGGGGGCGTGGAGGAGGCCGGGCTTGGGGCGCGGATCGCCGTCATGGACAGCGGCATGGACATCGAACATCCGTGGTTCCGCGACGACGGGATGCCGCCGCCGCCGGCAGGGTATCCGTCGGCGACGCTGGTCACCTCCAACGGCGTCCTGTCCTATCCCGAGCCCGAACGCTTCGTGAACGGCAAGGTCATCGCCGCGCGGGTGTTCGTGCGGAACGGGACGACGCAGACGCTGCAGTCGCAGACGCCGCTCATCGGCTGCTCGATCCCGACGATCACGTCGGGCAACCCGAACCCGCCGCCGGCCGGATGCGCCGGCACGAACGACCACGGCCTGCACGTCGCCGGAATCGCCAGCGGTCGACGAGGCACGTACGAACTGAAGACCGGCAGCTTGGTGATACCGACCGTCATGTCGGGCGTGGCGCCGATGGCGCACGTGCTCACGTACCGCAACATCGACCCCAGCGTCGGCGCGACCGTTGCCGGCCTCGAGCAGTCCGTGAAGGACGAGGTCGATGTCGTGAACATGTCACAGGGCACGGTCGGCTGGCTCCTGGCACGGCCCGAGCGGCACCCGATCTCACTGGCCGCCGATGCAGCGGCCGATGCCGGCACGGTCTTCGTCGTCTCCGCCGGCAACGCGGGCAGCAACGGGCGCACGTCGCTGTCCGGCGGATGGAAGTACCACCCGCGCGTGATGGCCGTCGGCAACACGACGACCGCCGGTTCGCTCGACCAGAAGATCACGGTGACAGGCGCCGGCGTACCGGCCGACGCGGCGCAGATCGTCGCCGCGCCGCGGGGGGAGCCCATCCAGAAGGATCTCTCCGGACCGCTCTTCCTGGCGCCGGGCGGGGGATGCAGTCAGGACACCGGCGCGTCCGGCAAGATCGTCGTCGTCGACCAGTTGGGCGCCGGCAACTGCACCGCCACGGTGCGCGCCGACAACATGCAGAAGAGCGGCGCCAAGGCGATCGTGTTCTACCGCAGCTCCGCCGCGTATGCCGGCTATTCGGACGGCGGCGGGGTCAGCAACTACGCGGCCAACCTCCCCCTCGCGTCGGCCGCGATCGGCACGACGGGCGGCCGGTCGCTGGTGGCGTGGCTGGCGGGGGGCGGCAGCGGCACGGCGACGATCTCCGGCACGATCACCCGCGGGCGGTCAGAGCCGGCCGACTTCGTCTCCGGTTCGTCCAGCCAGGGTCCGGGGCTCGACTGGCAGATCAAACCGGACATCGCGGCGCCGGGCCAGAACATCCTCGCGAGCCGGATCTATGTCGATGCCGTCGCCAAGAAGCGCCTCTATCCCGTCGCTTCGATCTCCGGCACCAGCATGGCCACGCCGCACGTCGCCGGCGCCGTCGGCGTGCTGCGGGCGGTGCATCCGGACTGGACCGTGGATCAGGTGATCAGCGCGATCGTCAACACCTCGAGCCCGACGCTGATGGTCAGCCCACTCGACCCGAAGCCCGCCGTGCCCGCCGACGCCGGCCCCGGCCGGCTCGACGTTGCCGCGGCCCTCGACCCGGGCGCGTTCCTCTGGCCGACGACGCTGAGCTTCGGCCGCCTGGCCGAAGGGGCGACGAAGTCGATCAGCGTGAGCGTCGAGAGCGACCTCGAGGCGCCGGCGACGTGGAACGTCAGCGTCGCCCCTGTCGGCGGCAGCGGGGCGACGGTGACCGTCGAGCCGACGAGCATCACGCTCCAGCCGGGCGAGAAGGCGACGTTCAACGCCGTCCTCACCGTCCCGGCCGACGTCGCGGACAGCGAGCACTGGGGCGACGTGATCCTCGAGACGGACGCCGGCGGCACGTCGCATCGCCTGCGCCAGCAGTACTACGCCTTCGTCGATCGTCTGGCCGACCGGAAGAACGTGCTGATCGTCGACTGGGCGTACGGCAGCAAGGTGGACCACACGCGCTACTACACCGAGGCGCTCGAGGCGGCGGGCCTGACGTACGATGTCTGGGTCCTCGACAGCGCGACGGCGCGCGTGAGCGACCGCCGGCTGCCGCTCCGTACGAGCCACCCGCCGCTCGCCGTGATGTCGCGCTACGACCTCGTCATCCTCAACGCGAACGAGAGCAAGACATCGATGATGTCGATCAATCTGAGCGGCCTCTACCAGTACCAGAACCTCATGCTGCGCGGCGGAAGCTTCCTCATCGCCGGCCAGGGCACGCCGAACTTCTGGCGGTACCTGTCGACCTCCGCCAGGCTGCCGGACACGCCGGCGAATCGACAGACGTATCGCCATACATGGCCGTTCACGTGGGCCGGCGCGCCCAACCAGAACGTCGGCTGCGAGATGTGCCTGACGCGTTACTTCACCGGCTTCACGCCCGAGCTGACGGCCACGCTTTCAGGCCGCCTCCTCGTCCCGTTCCCGCAACGGCCCGTCACCGACTCGCTGGATGTCATCCTCGAGCCGAACCCCGGCGCCGACGACGGCGCGCCGTTCGGCTACGCGATCGACCTCTCGACCGGCGACAACGCGCCCGAGGGCGCCGCCGGAAATCAGTACACATTCGCCTCCGGCAGCCTGGTCACCAGCCTCAAGCCGTCCACGAGCAACACGCTGGCCACCGGCCTCGGCGACTACGACTTCGCCGAGGGGATCATCGACGACCTCGTCCCGCTCGCCCGACCGCTCTGGCAGTACACCGGCATGATGGCCGTCGACCGCGTGAACCCGTTGACGATGACCGAGCAGACGAAGGTCGTCGGCACGTACGTGGCGGGCCAGCAGCACCCGGGGACGGGCGTGACGTGGAACGCGATGTTCTGGGGCTTCGGGTTGGAGGGCGTCGGCAAGGGCGAGGATGCGCGGACGGTGACGCGGGAGCGGCTCCTCGGTGACACGTTCAACTTCCTGGCGCGGAACATCGCCGGGATCACGCTGAAGGTTCTTGAGCCGTCCGCGCCTGACTTCGAATTGGAGCTGGCGTTTCCCGACTATGCCCGACTGCCTGAACTGGAGAAGGCCGAGGTCCTGTGGGGGGATGGTGAGACGGATGTACTCATGGGCTGGGGCGATCCCTTTGGTGGTGGTCGGGTCTACCCTCGTGCGGACGACGTGACGTTCAGCCATGCCTACGCCGGCCCCGGCGAATACGAGGTCACCCTCGTTCTCTACCCGCGCGCCGACGCCGCCCCGATCCACGTCGCGGGCACCGTGACCGTCACCGCGCCGCCCACGCCCGAACCCCCGC
Source organism: Candidatus Avedoeria danica (assembly GCA_016703025.1). Classification (NCBI taxonomy): domain Bacteria; kingdom Bacillati; phylum Chloroflexota; class Ardenticatenia; order Candidatus Epilineales; family Candidatus Epilineaceae; genus Candidatus Avedoeria; species Candidatus Avedoeria danica. The sequence goes on along the minus strand of JADJCV010000005.1, from coordinate 315,415 downwards.
GCAACCCGAATATCTACCTGCCGCTCTCGCTCCACGGGATGCTCGGCGGGGACGCACCGATGCCAACGGTGTGGCTGGATCGACGATAGCGTCCTTTCCGTTCGCCGAGCATCCTCCCCCTCCCCCAGACTTGGGGGAGGGGGTCGGGGGGAGAGGGCCTTAGGCCGTCGCCCAGCGAGTGGCTATCGACTGCTGCTCGAATCCGCCCCTAATACCGATACCCCTCCGCCTTGAACGGCCCCTGCGCATCCACCCCCATGTACGACGCCTGATCCCCGGTGAGCGTCGTCAGCTTCACGCCGAGCTTGCCCAGGTGCATCCGCGCCACCATCTCGTCGAGGTGCTTGGGCAGGACGGTGAGGCTGATCGGGCGGCGGTTCTGCCAGAGGTCGAGCTGGGCGAGGACCTGGTTCGTGAAGCTGTTGGACATCACGAAGCTCGGGTGGCCGGTGGCGCAGCCGAGGTTCACGAGTCGGCCTTTGGCCAGGATGTAGATGCTCCGGCCGTCCGGGAAGGTGTACTTGTCGACGGCGCCGACCTCCTCGGGCTTGATCATCGTCGTCGTCACGCCCGGGAAGTCGTCCAGCGCCTCGACCTGGATCTCGTTGTCGAAGTGGCCGATGTTGCAGACGATGGCCTGGTCCTTCATCCGCGAGAGCTGGTCGACGGTGATCACGTCCTTGCAGCCGGTGGCCGTCACGTAGATGTCGGCCGTGCCGAGCGTGTCCTCGATGGTCAGGACGTCGTAGCCGGCCATCTTAGCCTGCAGCGCGCAGATCGGGTCGATCTCGGTGACGATGATCTTGGCCCCCAGGCTGCGCAGGCTCTCGGCGCAACCCTTGCCGACGTCGCCGAAGCCGCAGACGACGGCCGTCTTGCCGGCGATCATCACGTCGGTCGCCCGCTTGATCCCGTCGACGAGGGACTCGCGGCAGCCGTACAGGTTGTCGAACTTGCTCTTCGTGACGGAGTCGTTGACGTTGATCGCCGGGAAGAGGAGCTCGCCGCGCTCGAGCATCTGGTGCAGCCGGTGCACGCCCGTCGTCGTCTCCTCGCTGACGCCGACGATCTCGGGGATCACACGCCCCCACCAGCCCGGCAGCTCGGCGCGCAGGCGCTTGAGGGCCTTCATCAGCGCCTCTTCGTCGTTCGACCCGACGGGCTTGTCGAGGCTGCCGGGATCCTTCTCGGCGCGGTAGCCGAGGTGCGCGAACAGCGTCGCATCGCCGCCGTCGTCGACGATCAGCGTCGGGCCGAGGGGCTCGCCGCCGGCCGGGTTCGGGAACTTCAGCGACTGCTCGAGGCACCACCAGTACTCGTCGAGCGTCTCGCCCTTCCATGCGAACACGGGCACGCCCGCCGCGGCGATGGCCGCCGCCGCGTGGTCCTGCGTGCTGTAGATATTGCAGCTGGACCACCGGACGTCCGCGCCGAGTTCGACGAGCGTCTCGATGAGGACGGCCGTCTGGATCGTCATATGCAGCGAGCCCGTGATCCGCGCGCCCGCCAGCGGCTTGCTCGGCCCGTAGCGCTTGCGGCACTCCATCAGCCCGGGCATCTCGTGCTGGGCGATGTCGAGTTCCTTGCGGCCGAAGTCGGCGAGGGCGATGTTGCGGACCTTGTAGTCGTCGACGAGGGTCGGTGCGGTCATGGGGTGCGGCTTCCTTTCGCGCGGGCGATCACGCCCGTCCTGCGGGTACGGCGGGCAGTTGTCGGTGTGTGTTCGATGCGGCTTCGATGCGGTTTCCGAGAGGACGTCGCCGGGATGGCGACCGGACAACGCCCCGATGATAGCAACGGCTTCTAAGAAATCCGGGGCGTCGTGCGTTCACAGGACACCCGACATCGCCCGCATCGTTGCGCGGCAGAAGGAAGACACCCATGGACGACACACCGATGATCCCGCCGACCGACCTCAACAGCCGTGCACCCCTCGCCCCCGACGACACCCGCCTGACCGCCTACGCCCTCGGCCAGCTCGACGCCGACGACCTCGCGGACGGCCGCGCGGCGGTCGAGGCGGCGTTGGCGGGCGACGCGGCGTTGGCGGCGGAGGTCGACGCGATCCGCGCGATGGCCGTTGATCTCACGGCGGCGCTGGCGGCGGAGGCGGACACGACGGCCGTCACCGGACTGACCGACATGCAGCAGGCCGATGTGCGGCGCGCTGCCGAGCGCCGCAATCGAACGCTCGAGGTCAAGCTTCCCCGTTGGTGGCCGATCGGGCCGAGTCGCACGGCTTATCTCCTTCGCTCGTCGCTCGCCGCAGTCGCGATGCTGCTGCTGGTCGTGCTGCCGTTGGGCTATGCCGCCGGGATGCTGTTCACCTCACCTCGGGGGTTGGGAGCGCTGTCGCAGAACGTCGACCGCAAAGCACGGATGTCTTCTGAGGCGATCGACGGCTTGGGTGCGATGACCGGCGACGCGTCGAACAGCGCGGGTGCGGCGTCGATTCCACTCGCTGAGGCTCCCGCCATCGCGGCCGCTCCGAACGGGCGATCCAGCGTGCGACAGTCGGCTGCCCCGACCGCTGAGTACTTCGCGGCGGGCGTCGCGCCCGAGTCCGATGGGCTCTACGACACGGCCGCGGCCCCTGAGGATCGGAGCTCCCAGCCCAATCCCAACCTCCCCCCCGATCTCCACGCCACCGCCCTCGCCCCCATGCGCTACCCCACCCCCGACCCCTACCCACCCTACCCACCCGGCGGCGAGGGCTACAACAACGTCGTCGACAACCCGTTCCAGCGGGTCACCGACGCCCCGCTCTCGACGTTCGGCATCGACGTCGACACCGCGAGCTACGCGAACGCGCGGCGCTTCCTGACCGGCGGCCAGCTGCCGCCCGCCGAGGCGGTGCGGATCGAGGAGCTGATCAACTACTTCCCGTACGACTACGAGCCGCCCCGCCCGCGGGACGAGATGCCGTTCGCGGTCGATGTGGCCGCGCACCCCGCGCCGTGGGCGCCGGAGCACCGGCTGGTGCGGGTGGCCTTGAAGGGGCGCGAGGTCGAGGCGGATCGGCGGCCGACGGCGAACCTGGTGTTTCTCGTGGACGTCAGCGGGTCGATGAGCGACGCCAACAAGCTGCCGCTCGTGCAGCAGGCGCTGACGGAGATGGTCGAGCAGCTGCGGCGGGACGATCGGGTGGCCATCGTGACGTACGCCGGCGAGGCCGGGATCGCGCTGAACTCGACGCCCGGGTCGGAGCGCGGTGCGATCATCGACGGGATCCGGCGGCTGAGCGCCGGCGGGTCGACGAACGGGGCGGCCGGGATCCTGACGGCGTATGAGATCGCTCGGCGCAACTTCATCGAGGGCGGCGCGAACCGCGTGATCCTGGCCACGGACGGTGACTTCAACGTCGGTTTGACGAGCGACGATCAACTGATCCAGGTCATCACCGCCGAGGCCAAGACCGGTGTGTTCCTGACCGTCCTCGGCTTTGGGATGGGCAACCTCCAGGACGGCAAGCTCGAGCAGCTGGCCGACAAGGGCAACGGCCATTACGCCTACATCGACGGCGAGCGCGAGGCCCAGAAGGCGCTCGTCGACGAGCTCGACGCGACGCTCGTCACGATCGCCAAGGACGTGAAGATCCAGGTGGAGTTCAACCCGGCGCAGGTGGCCGGCTACCGCCTGATCGGCTACGAGAACCGGGCGATGGCGGCCGAGGACTTCGCGGACGATACGAAGGACGGCGGCGAGATCGGGGCGGGGCATACAGTGACGGCGCTGTACGAGGTCGTGCCGATCGATCAGGAGCTGCCCGGTGCCGACGGCGTGCCGCTGCGCTACCAGGGAGGTTCGGACGACGACACGACGCGCGGTGCGCCGCCCGCCCGGGGCGTGTCCGGCGAGCTCCTCGTCGTGAAGCTCCGCTGGAAGGCGCCGGACGGCAACGCGAGCACCGAGCGCGACGTCCCGTTCGTCGACCGCGGCGAGGGCGCGCGGGGCGCCGACGACGACTGGCGGTTCGCCGCATCCGTCGCGGCCTTCGGTATGCTGTTGCGCCGCTCGCCCTACGGCGGCGACGCGGATTGGCGGATGGTCCTCGACCTGGCGGAGGGCGGCCTCGGCCGCGACGATGGTGGGTGGCGGCATGAGTTCATCGACCTTGTCCAACGCGCACAGACGCTTTCAGGAGGCGACCGATGAGCACTGACGCCAAGCCGCTCTCCGACGACTCGGGCGCAGCCGCGACGACAACCGGAGCACATGGGACCCATGCGACCCATGGGACCCATGAGTCTCTTACGCCCGACGCGAGCCCCTCATCCACCCCCACCGACGCCGAATGGATCACGTCCGTCATGGACGAACACGCCGACGCCCTCATCCGCTACACCGCCCGCCTCACGCCCGACCTCGACACGGCGCGCGACGTCGTCCAGGACGCCTTCCTCCGCCTGTGCAAGGCCGACCGCGACGCCGTCGGCGAGCGCGTGGACCTCTGGCTCTTCACCGTCTGCCGCAACCGGGCGTTCGACCTCTACCGAAAGGACCGCCGCATGACACCCCTCACCGATGCCGCCACACGCACACGTCCCAGCGCCGACCCCGGCCCCGAGGCCGCCGCGCTGAACCTCGACACCCGCGGTCGGCTCTTGGCGCTGCTGGCCACGCTATCCGACCGCCAGCAGGAGGTCGTCCGCCTGAAGTTCCAGCACGAGCTGAGCTACGCCGAGATCGCCCAGGTCACCGGGTTGTCGGTGGCCAACGTCGGCTACCTGCTGCACATGGCCCTCAAGCGCCTGCGGGAGGTCGCGGCCGGCGAGGGCGAGGACGGCGGCGCGGCGACGTCATCGACCGGCCGGCCTGCGACGGCGGCCGGCGCGGCGAACGGAGGTTGACGATGACGACCCGACGAACGCCCGGCCCCCCGCCCACGTCACCGTTCGACGACCCCCGGATCACCGCCTTCGCGCTGGGCGAGCTGCCCGAAGCCGACCGCGCCGCTCTCGCCGCCGATCTGGCGCGCGACGCGGCCCTGACCGCCGAGGTGGACGCCGTCCGGGCGATCGCCGACAACCTGGCGGTCGCGTTCTTCCACGAGGCGGCCGCGCCGGTCGGCGGCTTGACGGAGCGGCAGCGGTTTGCCGTCCGCAACGCCGCGCGGCGCAACAACGGCCGGCGATGGAACACACTCGTTGAACGCGCCCAAAGCTGGCCCGCGCTCGCGTTGTTGGCGGCCGCCGTCACGCTGTTCTTCCTCTTCAGCCCGAGTGTCGGCAGCGCGTTTGTCGCGACCCAGGTGTGGTTCGCGAAGGTCCGTGACGGGGGCAACATCTCCGCGCTGACGAGCCGTACCATCGCCGACGAGTTTCGCTACGGCGAGTCGCCGACGCTGTGGAAGATAATGACGGCCAGCGGCTCACGAGGCACCGGGTCGGCGAGGTCCGAACGTTCAGACGCCGCATTGGCGGGAGCACCAGTGGCGCAGGCGTATGCGACGCCAGGACTTCCCTACGACTTGAGCAGCACCGCGGCAGCTCTGGATCAGGTGCTCCGGACCACCCCGGAACCACCGCTCCCTCGCACGGACGGCGGCAATGATGCCGCCGCCGACGCTCCGCTCGTCGCCCCCGTTTCCGACCCCAACCGCAAGATCATCAAGGACGCCGTCCTCGCCATCGAGGTCGAAGACACGATCGCCGCACTCAGTCGCATCGACACGATCGCCGTCCAGTCCGGCGGCTACATCCTCGAGACGCTGTCCGACCAGGGCGTCGACAGCGGGCGACCCGGCGCCACCGTGAAGTTCGCCGTGCCGGTCGACAGCTTCGAGGCGGCGCTCGGAAGGCTTCGCGCGATCGGAACGGTGGTGCACGAGCAGACGAGCGGCGTCGACGTGACGACGGAGTTCACGGACATCCAGAGCCGGATCGCGAACCTCGAGGCCACGCAGGCGCGCGTGCGGGAGTTCCTGGCGCAGGCGAAGACCGTCGAGGAAGCGCTGAACGTGAACGCGCGCCTGACGGAGATCGAGGGCCAACTGGCCCAGCTGAAGGGCCGCTCCACCCACCTCGCGGGCCGCGCCGCCTACTCCACCCTCACCGTCACCCTCATGGGCCCCGTCCCCCCGACCCGCACGCCGACGATCACCCCGACGCCAGCCCCCACCGCGACGCCGACGCCCGGCACGGCGTGGAGCCCGGCGCCGATCGCGAAGGACGCGTTCGCGACGCTCGGCGGGCTGCTGAAGGGGCTGGCGGCGGTGGCGATCTGGCTCGTCGTCGTCGGGTTGCCGATTGGGTTGATCGTGGTGGCGGGGTGGTGGGGCCTGCGGGGGATTGTCGGAGGACGTCGTTCCTGACCAGGCATGGGCATCACGACCTCCGACGATCGTCGCGCATCCAACAGGTGGGCACGGCATGCCGTGCCCCTACACAACGGGATTGTGCTGATTGGGGGTGAATGGGTGCAGCGGGGCCTTCACTGCGGCTCGTACAACAACACCTCCGCCCCGCCCGGCGCGAAATCGATCCGCTGTACAGGCGAATATACGACCCGCCACCCCTCCGTCCCCCCATCCGCCGCCACCTCGCCCCCGCCCTCGGGCCGTGCCGACCACATCGTTCGCCCGAGATCGAACGGCACGGGCTGGTCGCTCGGGTTCACGATGACCATGCCGCGTTCGTAGCGCCGGACGTACAGGCCGGGCGACAGGCCGTCGGTCCGCTCGAGCAGTGCGTCCACACGCGCCGGCGGCGCGTCGACGTACCGGCCGAGATCGATCTCGTACTCCGGCCACCAATCCACGTAGCTGCTCGTCTCGAGGTTGAGGTAGCTCCGGCGGCCCTTGACGAGCAGGTACGTCGCGAGCGTGAACATCCGGTCGTCGACGTCGTTCGGGCTCCCGTCGCCCTTGGGATAGGCTTGGGCGATGATCACCTTGCCCTGCGTCGTCAGCCCGAGCACGCGGTCCATCTGCAATCGCCAGTCGCCGAGGGCGTACCGCCGCCCAGGCGCCCAGGACGCGAAGCCCTCGATCATCACGCCGTCTGCGGCGGCGTACGTCGTCCGGTCGCGCGTCGTCACCCAGTTGCCGACGTTGGGCAGCAGGAGGTAGCGGTCGCCGAAGCGGCCCTTGACGTAGGCCAGCCAGTCGTCGATCTTTCGCGTCCAATCCGCCTCGAACGCCCCGTCGATAGCGGGCAGGTTGGGGCGCCACAGGGCCGGACCGAAGTAGTTCGGGACCGAGACCGAGTCGGCGAACAGTGCGTCGTCGTCGTTCGCCTCCAACTGGCGCAGCACCTCGTCCGTCCACCACCGGCGGTAGTCGTCGTTCGCGACGTCCATCAGGTACCAGCCGAACGCGCAGAAGTAGACGCGGTCGGCATTCGCGTACGGGAAGAACCACGGTGTGCGGACCTCGTCGTCCCCCGGCCACTCCTGCACCCAGCGGTCGCCGTCGACGATCTGGATGAAGCCGCCCGTCGGTGCGCAGTCGCCCTCGGCGATGCGGTAGCCGAGGCCGGTGCCGAGGCGGTAGTGGAGGATCAGGAAGTTCGGCGCGAGGGTCCGCAGCCGGTCCGCATCCGGCCGCGTCATCTTCTGCGTGCCGACGTAATGCGATGCCGCGAAGCGGATCTGCGCGTCGCTCAGGTTGCCGAGGCCGACGAGCTGGTCGTTGAAGACGTGGATGCCGTCGGCCGTGTCGGGCCAAGGGCGAGCGGGAGCGGCGGGCGACGTCGGCGCGTTGGTGGGAGTGGGCGGCAGACCATCGCTTGTCGGCGACGACGCGAGCGTCGGCGTGGCGGATGGCGCGGGAATCGGCGTGATCGGCGTGCGCGCGGTCGTGGCAGTCGGCGGCAGGCCGGTGGGCACCGAGACGCGGGGCAGCGGGCCGTCGAGCGCGATCGGCAGGTGGAGCGGCGGCAGCGTGGGCGGCGGGGTGTCGAGGGCGCGGGCGTGGGACGGGGCGGCGGTCGAAGCGCGGGCGAATGCGAACACGGCGGACGCGATCACACCGACGACCGCGAGGACTCCGACGTCCCGCCGCGACACGCTCACATCTCCGCCGCAGCCAACGCGGCCATCGCCAGCTCATCCGGCGTCAGTCGATACGCCTGCCCGAAGCCGGCGTTCAAGAGCCCGCCCGTCGGGGCGAGCCGGACGAGATCGAAATCGCCCAGCTGGAACATCATCTGGTGCTTGGGCAGGGACGCGAGATACGTCGCCTTGGCCGACTCATACGCCGGCGACGCCTTGTCGATCACCGCCGCCGTGCAGTCGAGCGAGACGCGCTTGCGCATGAGGACCTCGACCCGAGGGTCGTCCGGCTCGAATACGAGCAGGCTGCAGCGCGGGTCGGCACGCAGGTGGCGCTTGTGGGCGGCCAGGTCGGACAGGTGGAGCAGGAAGCCGTCGAAGCCGCTCTCCGGCACGCACGCGACCATCGAGACGCTCGGGCGGCCGTCGCTGAGGGTGGCGAGGGCGGCTTGGCGGTGGTCGCGGATGAGGCGGGCGAGGGTGAGGGCGGCGTCGTCGTCGAAGGGGCGGAGGGGGTCTTTGGGGGGCGTGCTCATGGGGGCGGAGTATAACGGAACTCGGTCGGGGAGAGAGGGCCTTAGGCCGTCGGCTGCTGCCCTCCCCCCGCTATACTCCCCCCCATGAACCCCGTCGACGAAGTCCGCGCTCGCATCGACATCGTCGAGCTCATCGGCGAGCGCGTGCCGCTCAAGAAGGCGGGGCGGACGTTCAAGGCGTGCTGTCCATTCCATCAGGAGCGGACGCCCAGCTTCGTCGTGTTCCCGGAGAGCGGTTCGTGGCGCTGTTTCGGCGCCTGCGGCACGGGCGGCGATGCGTTCGACTTCATCATGCGCACCGAGAACCTGCCGTTTCGCGACGCGCTCGAATTCCTCGCCCGCCGCGTCGGCGTCGACCTCTCGCCGGCGACGCCGGAAGCCAAGGCCCAGGTGGAGCGTTCGAAACGGCTGCGCGATGCCGTCCTGGCGGCGGCCGAGCACTGGCACGGACTCCTCCTGCGCGCGCCCGAGGCCGAGGCGGCCCGCGTCTACCTGAGCGGTCGCGGCTTCGGCACGGATATCGCCAAGTCCTTCCGACTGGGCTTCGCGCCCGACAGCTGGGATGCCACCGGCAACCACCTCCGGGCGATAGGTTTCCATGACGACGATCTGCTCGCCGCCGGCCTGCTGCGCGAGCGCGACGGCGGCGGCCACTACGACTACTTCCGCAACCGCGTCGTCATCCCGATTCACAACGTCCGCGGCGAGCCCGTCGGCTTCGGCGCGCGGGCGCTGGATGCGGACAGCCAGCCGAAGTACCTGAACAGCCCGCAGACGCCGATCTTCGACAAGGGCCGCACGCTCTTCGCCCTCGACCGTGCCCGCCAGACCATCCGCGACACCGAGGAGGCCGTCGTCGTCGAGGGCTACACGGACGTGATCCGCGCCCATGCCGCCGGCTTCACGAACGTCGTCGCCAGCCTCGGCACCGCGCTGACGGAGCACCACGTGGCGCTCCTGAAGCGCTTCGCCAAGCGGATCGTCCTGGCGCTGGACGCCGACGCCGCCGGTCAGGCCGCCACCGTGCGCGGCCTCGACGTCATCCGCGAGGCCGCCGCCGGCGACGTCGTGCCGGTGCCGACGGCGCGCGGCGCGGTCCGCTTCGCCAGCACGCTGGAGGTCGACCTGCGCGTCGCCGTGCTGCCGGCGGGCAAAGATCCGGACGACGTGATCCGCGACGACCCCGAAGGCTGGCGAAGCCTGATCGCCGGCGCCGCGCCTGTCCTGGGCTACCTGCTGGATGCGCTGACCGCGGACTTGGACCTGAACGACCCGAGCGCCAAGCAGACCGCCGCCGAGCGCCTCATCCCGGTCATCGCCGACATCCCGGATCCGATCGTCCGCAGCGCCTGGATGGCTCGCCTGGCCGACAAGCTGCGCGTGGACGAGCGGGCGCTGGCGGCGCGGATGACCCAGGTGGCCCGGATGCGCACCGCGCGGCCCGCGCCGCGCCGCAGCGATGGTCCGGCGACGCCGCGGGCCGACGCGGCGTCCTCCGTTGCCGCTCCGTCGACTCCAGCGGATCCTGACGGAAACGGGATCCATGCGATCCGCGATGACCCGATGCACGATCACGTGGGCCTCGGCAACATGCCCGAAGCGTCTCGGCCGCCCGCCGCCCCGCCTGACGACAACGCCACCCGCATCCTCGGGTTCCTCTTGGCCGCCCCGAGCCGCTTGGCCGCTCTGAACGAAGCGCTGCGCGCGGCCGACGAGGTGCCCCTCGGCGGAGGCGACTTCGCCGACCCGCTCCAGCGAGACCTCTTCGAGGCCATCCGCTATGCCGCCCACGGCACACCGCCGCCAGACGCGCCGGCGGAGCACCGGCTCGATGCGCTTCCCGAGGGCCATGCGCGCTACGCCGACACGCTGCGGCGACGCAACCTGAGCGGTCCGGGGGGCGACGAAGGGTTGGCGCTCAAGGCGTTTCGCAACGAGGTGTTTCGCCAGAGGCAGAGCCTGCTGCGACAGCGGCGAGACACGCTTCGCTTCTCGCTCGGCGACGCCGAGGCCGAAGTCGCCGAAGACGCACCCGGCGGGGTCGAACGTCGGGCCAGGATTCGCGAGCTCGAATCCGCCGTGAAGGGGATCGAGACCCATCTGGACCGCCTTAACCGGCTGCTCGTTCCGTCGGCCATGACCTCGGGCAAGCGCGATCGGGGCTTCGGCTAGCGCGACTTCGCGCGAGCGCGATGGGCGCGGTCGTGGCACGGATGGCCCGCGGGCGACGCGTTCGCATCGCCCCTGCGCAGACGTCGCGTGGACCAAGGAGGAATCAACATGGCACTGCATGGCGTCGCCTATCCCGCCGGGGTTGCCCCCGCCGTTGACGTGGATGCCCACGAGCTTCGACGCGCGATCCGCGCGGAGTACGAAGTGGTCGCGCTTCGGCCGGAGGTGGGCTTTCACTTCCAGACCGGGCGCCCGCTGGCGGCGCTCCTCGGCTATGAGGAGGCGTGGCTCGCGGGATTGCCCGAATCGTCCATCGTCTCGTTTGCCGGCACCGGCAACCCATTCGCCGCTGGCCCGATCGCGCCCGGCGAGCACGTTGTGGACATCGGCTGCGGTGCCGGCATCGACAGCCTGATCGCGGCGCACATGACGGGGCCGTCCGGGGCGGTCGTCGGCGTGGACATGACGTCGGCGATGCTCGACAAGGCCCGCGGCGGCGCAGCCACGGCGGGCATGACCCACGTGGAATTTCGGGAAGGGCTTGCGGAGGACCTGCCCGTGAGCGATGCCTGGGCGGACGTCGTGATCTCGAACGGGGTCCTCAACCTCATGCCGGACAAGCTGACCGCGCTGGGTGAGATGGCACGGGTGCTGAAGCCCGGCGGTCGGCTGCAGCTGGGTGACATCGTGGTGGAGCGACCGGTGCCGGAGGACGCGAAACGGGACATCGACCTCTGGACTGGCTGAATCGCCGGCGCTCTGCTGGATGCAGAGCTTCAAGCCACGGTCGTGGCCGCCGGCTTCGTCGATTTCGCGATCGTCGCGCGATACGACGTCTTCGCAGGCGCGCAACAGGCATCGAGCGCGCGTGCGTTCGGCACGCGTGGCATTACGTTCCGTGCGCGCCGTGCGTGGGACGAGGCCGAATGGCTAGGCGCGCTGGCGGCGTTGAACGACGCGCTGCCGGCAACGACATGAGCGCAGCCCACGATCCGGTGGCCGTAACCACACGCCGTACAATTCCCACCCACACGCCGTGTTCCCCGCCCCAGATGTATGATCGCCGGCTGCCGTGCCAAACGTCCGCGTAGGGGCGCTCACGGTGCGCTCATTGGGGGTCGGTACGATTTCGGTTCGCGGACCCACGACGCTCGTTGTGCGGCCAACACGAAGCGAGGTTGCCCTGTGCGACGACCCCACCCTTGGTTGCTGGTGCTGGCGATGGCTGTGGCCGCCGGCTGCAGCGCACCTGTCGCCGCGCCGACGGCCGACGAGCCGGCTGCGGGCGCGCAGGTCCCGGCATCCACCGATGCGCCCGTCGACACCGCCGTGAGCGCACTGCCCACCACCGGCGACATCGCCGCTCCGGCGACAGCCGAGCAGGCGGCACAGCCAGTGCGCGACCCCAACCGCGACTTCACGCCGAGCGACCCGGCCGCCGTCACGCTGGCCGCTGGGCGGCCGCAGCTCGTCGAGTTCTTCGCCCATTGGTGAATTTCGTGCCAGGCCATGAAGCCCGTCGTGCACGGGCTCGAGGATCGGTACGCCGGCCGGATCGACTTCGTCTACCTTGATATCGACGATGACGCCACCGCGCCGTTGAAGGAGCAGCTCGGCTTCAGGGGACAGCCGCAGTTCTTCCTCGTGGATGCGGACGGCAACACCGTGCAGTCCTGGCGCGGGCGGACCAAGGAAGCCGAGTTCGTGGAGGCGTTCGACGGGCTCGTTGTGGAGTGACGATGAGGACGACCGATCGCACTGAAGCCGCCACGCCGGCAAGCCAGCCGACGCTGCGCCGGGATCTCGGGCTCGTGAGCGCCGCGGCCATCGGCATGGGTGCGATCATCGGGGCGGGCATCTTCTTCGCTTTCACCGGCTACGCCCGCCTGGCGACGTTGGGCGAAGAAGTCCGTGAGCCGCGGCGCACGATCCCGCGGGCCATCGTGCTCGCTCTCGGCATCTCGGCCGTTCTGTACGCGGCCGTGGCGCTCGTTGCCGTGGGCGCGATCGGCGCCGCCGGATTGGCTGCCACGAGCGCGCCGCTCGAACAGGCCGCCCGCAGCCTTGGCGTGCCTGGGATTCCGACGATCGTTGCCATCGGCGCCATCACGGCCATGCTCGGCGTGCTCTTGAGCCAGCAGCTGGGCATCAGCCGGATGATGTTCGCGATGCCCCGCCGCCAGGACCTGCCCCGCTCGCTCGGACACGTCCATGCCCAGCACGGCACACCCGACCGAGCCGTCCTCCTCACCGGCGCCATCCTCGTCGCCGTCACGATTCTCGGCCGCCTGGAGTTCATCGTCGCCGGTGCGGCCTTCACCATCCTGCTCTACTACGCCGTCACGAACCTCGCCGCTCTACGCTTGCCGCCGGCCGATCGCCTCGTCCCGCGTTGGATCGCCGCAGCCGGGCTTGCGTCCTGCATCGTGCTGGCTTTCTCCCTCCGGCCGGCCGTCATCGCCAGCGGTCTCGGCCTGCTGGTGGCCGGGCTCGTGACCAAGGGACTCAGGCAGCGGCTGACGATGGGCGCGGACGGGCGGAAGCCGCGGGATGGGCCGGAGTAGGCCGATCGATGGGGTGACGTCAAGCGGGCGGCGTGAACGCCTGGAAGACGAGCGGGAACGTCAGCAGGACGCCGATGCCGATCAGCACGGCGGCGATCGTGGTCATGCGCCCGAAGTTGATGTCCTTGTCCCGCCACAGGAAGTGCAGGATCAGCCAACTCGCGAAGTAGGCGACGGTCGCTCCGATCACCTTGCCCGAGAGCGGACCCACGCCCGTGCTCAGCGTGAGCGCCGTCTTGAGAGCCGCACTGGCCTCGGCGCCGGTCGTCAGCAGGCCGAGCATCGCCGAGCCGATGCCGGCGGCAAGGATCGCGGCGGCCGCTGCGCCGTCCGTCATGGAATCGGTGGTCGCGGGCATGGGGGTTCCTCCTGCCATCACTTGAGGGGTGCGGACTTGGTGATCAAGGCGCCGAACAAGCCGGCCACTGCGGCCAGCGCGAACCCCGCCACGAACAGCGTGATCACGGCCTTGCGGATCCGGGGACGGGTGGACAGCCGGTCGCCATAGCGCCACACGATGAAGGCGACGGACGTCACCAGGAACGGCGCCATCCAGGCCACGTGCTCCTTCCATTCCATGCCGAACTCGTGCCACCCGGCCGTGGCTTCGCTGGCCAACAGGAACGATCGCGGGAACGCCGCCAGATCCGTGGTGCCCTCCGGCGGCTTGGCGCGGTACCACGGGTAGACGATCCAGGTGCCCGTGATCACCGTCAGCCACGCCACGACGGCCATGATGCTGACGCCCCAGTCCAGCCGCCGCAACCGGTCCCGCATGCCGGCCGCGGTGACGAACTCGGGCCGGAGGCTCCAGAGACCCGCCAGGCCGCCGGCAAACGCCAACAGGAACAGCGAGCCCAGGATCATGCCGTGAACCAGCGTCCAGAACTCCCGGGTGGTCAAGCTCATCGAGACCCTCCTTGTGATCGCCGTGACTACAGCCGAACACGCCGCAGCAACAGCGCATTGCTCACCACGGTGATCGAACTCGCCGACATTGCCAGCGCACCGAACTCCGGCCGCAGAATGATCCCGAAAGGGCGATAAAGCAATCCGGCCGCGATCGGGATCGCCACGACGTTGTAGATGGCGGCCCAGAACAGGTTCTGGCGCATCTTGCGCACCGTGGCCTTGGACAGTCGGATCGCGGCCAGAATGTCGGCTGGGTCGGAGTGCATGAGGACGATGTCGCCGGCCTCGACGGCCACGTCCGTCCCGGCGCCGATCGCGATGCCGAGGTCGGCTTGTGCCAGCGCCGGCGCGTCGTTCACGCCGTCGCCGACCATCGCCACGAACGTGCCCTCGGCCTGCAACCGCTCGACCTCGCCGGCCTTGTCCGCCGGGAGGACCTCGGCCAGGACGCGCGTGATGCCGACCTGGTGAGCGACCGCCTCGGCCGTGTGCTTGTTGTCGCCCGTCATCATGACGACGTCGATGCCGAGGTCCTGCAGACCCCGGACGGCTGAGCGCGCGGTCGGACGGATCGGATCGGCGGCGGCGACGACGCCGGCAGGTTGCCCGTCGACGGCGACGAGCATGAGCGTCTTGCCCTCCGCCAAGAGCCGGTCCGCCGCTTCACGCAGGCCGTCCAGTGGAATGCCGTTCTGTTCCAGGAGCCGCAGCGTGCCCACCAGCACGTCGCGACCGCCCACCCGTGCCCGCACGCCAAGGCCGGCGATCGACTCGAACGCTTCGATCTCGGTCGGCACGACGAGGCCGCGGCGCTCCGCCTCGTCCAGGATCGCCTTGGCCAGCGGGTGGCCGCTGCGCACCTCGGCGGCCGCCTCCAGCCTGAGCAGCTCATCCTCGCTGATGCCCTCCAACGCCACGACGTCCGTCACCCGCGGCCGCCCCTCGGTCAGCGTACCCGTCTTGTCGATGATGACGGCCTGGATGCGGGCCGCGAGTTCGAGCGACACCGCCTCCTTGAACAGGACGCCGCGCTTGGCGCCCATGTCGGTGGCCACCATCACGGCCGTCGGCGTCGCCAGCCCGAGCGCGTCGGGGCAGGCGATGACGATGGCCGAGACGGCGAACGTCAAGGCGAGCAGCAGCGGCTCACGGGCGACGAAGGTCCAGACCGCGAACGTGGCCAGGCCCGAGCCGACGGCCAGCAGCACGAGGTAGTGCGCCGCCCGATCGGCCAGCCGC
>JADJCV010000003.1:300000-432491 GCA_016703025.1 Candidatus Avedoeria danica | reverse complement strand
GTCATGCCCTGCTCCCCAACACCGCGCGGCAGCCAAACGCAGACATAACTGATCAAACACCGCTGACCACCGCTTCAAGGTCGAACTGCCGTTAGAACACTCAGGATCCGTCGATCGAGGCCTCTGTCGGATCGCGCCGCCGTCGGCGAGCGGCGCGTCCGATGGCGATGGGCCGCGAGGCACCGCCACGCCGAGGGACCGCCAAGCCGGTTCGCCACCGGCTGCGGGCTGCGCGCCTGCTGGACGATGCCGGAGTTGCCGTCCGCGCCGTGCGCGATGGGGCGTCAGCGATGGTCCTCGCCCGAGACCACCGTCCCGGCGGCGTGGATCGTCCTGAGCCGAATCGCCAAAGATGAGCCTCGTTGCCGCCGCCGCAAAGAGACGATCCTACCCACGCTGGCGACGACACGGCGGTCGACAGACTACGGCAGGCCGACGAAGCGGGCCTGGCGCGGTTTGTAACGCCGAAGTGGCGATCCGAGCGAGGTGCCTGCCGGCGAACACGAGGTCATCGCGTACTGCCAGACGGTGGGCACGGCGCGTGTTCAGGGATGCTGACGATCGCCGGGAGCGCGGTCGCTGACATCGACCACGTACAGCCTCTTCGTCGGCGGTCACGGCCACGGTGTCCGGATCCAGAAGACGACATCGCGGGGGCCCCGCCCGATCGTGGTGCCGGAGCCCACCGCCGACGATCGGCCACGCGCCTTCGGGGCGCGGCATACACGATGAGTCCGTTTCTCTGATCCGCCACAAAGACGTTCGCGTCATCGGCGGCCAGGCCCCATGAAGGCGGGAATGGGGTGCGCAGCCGTCGCTGCGGTTGGGGGGGTCCGTCAGATCCCACGTGGCTAAGCCCTGCGCCGCCCGTCGTGATCAGGCCCTGTCGTCCAGCAGGAGCACGTCACGCACTTGGGCCCCATGCGCACGAGCGGGACGCGGCGCGCGCGGATCGGCCACGTCGAACAGGTCGAGCCCAGTCTGCACGTCCCCAACCGCCAGCCGGTCGTCCGCGAGATCCATAGACGTCCTGGGAGGCCGGAGGCAGCGGGCGCCGACGCCACCTTTATACGCATCGGGACGACGTCGATCACCGACAGGCGGTCGGGGCGAACCGACGAAGACGTTGCCGCCGGCCTGTGCCAGGCCAAAGGGCACCCCGCCACGTCCGCCACCTGGCTGATGGGCGGCGTATCCGCGGTCGAGACGTCGTACAGCGTCAGCCCGGCCAGCCAGTCGATCAACGTATTAAAGCTGTGTCCCGACGCCCGCATCCGCACGACGTCATTGAGCGTCGGCAGTTAGGCCGCAGGAGCGTCGGCGCGGCAGGTGTCGTGAAGTCGTATACGCCCACGCCCTGCGTGCCGTGGCCCACGTAGAGCGTGCTCCTGACGACGCGACCGTGCGAATGACCGTCCTGTTCTGGACCGTGCATGATGAGCTTGGGGCTCGCGCGGGTTCGCGACGTCGTAGATCCCAAGCGCTGGATTCCGCGGCCATGAGCGCCGTGGCGCCAGCCACCAAGCGGGTCTCCGCCTTGCTGTCCGGCGGAAGCTCCGCCTGTCCGAGGTAGCGCGGCTCGGCGGGCGTCGAGATGTCGATGATCCCGAGGCCCCCGGTGGCGTAGGCCGCATAGACCAGATCGTCCTGCACGGCCACGTAGGTCACGGCGCGGCGCGTGTGCTCGACCGCCAGCGGTGCAACGGGCACGTCGTCGCCGGTCACATCGTAGATCGCCACCCCTTCACCGAACTCGGCGGTGACCAGCCGTCCCTCGCGCAGGGACCATCTCCGCACCTCATGGGTCACCGGATGACTCCTGATCCCGGTCGGCGCAGTGGATCGGCGATGTTGAAGACGTGGATGCCCGGTTCTCCGGCGCTACGAAGAGGCGCGACCCATCGAGCAGGAGCGCGGCGCACCGCGGCGGAAGGATGGGGTGCGGCTGACCACCGTGTGGTGCTGGCGTCGGCGGCGACGTCGAGCACGTATGCCCGCTGGCCTGCGCCCAGCACCGCGCGCGTCGCTCCGTCCGATGCCACGGCGTAGCTGACGCCGGAGGGTCTGATCGACCAGCGTCAACACCCCGGCGCTGGGCGCCTGTCCTGCACCGGACCGGGGCGCGCCTGAACAGGCAAGCAGGGCCGCAAGCACGGCGGCCAGTACTGGCCGAAGGGCGGAACGACAGAGCATGGAGGCCTCCGATTGCAGGATCCACGCGGCCGCCAGGATGGCGAGCCGACAACGGCGACAGTTTAGCATCATGATTGCTTCGCATCATGAATGCCGGCGCGCCGGTCAGGAGGCGAACGCCTCACGGATCGGCGGGTCCGAACGAACCGGGCGAACAACGGAAAAAGCAACCGCCCCCGGGGAATCCCCGGGGGCGGTTGTGGGCCGTCTTGGATCAGGTCGGCGGACCTGACGCGATCGGGCGATCAGCCAGCTTGAGGTGATCTCGAAGTCCACGCTACCGATCGACTGCGGCGGGGTCGTGTCGTGCTGTTCTGCATCATGAGCGTGGTACGGCCTGGTGCATCCGATCTGGAACGTGGACGATGAGCCGGCGCTGAGGCCCTGGAAGTCAGGCTTGTTGTTCTCGACGAAGTTCTCGCACTGGAGTTCGGGCTGAACCCTGTCCGGGCCGATGAACAACGCGTAGGAGCAAGTCCTGACCCGCGATGCCGCAGCTCGCACTGCTGAACGGCGCCAGCGTGACCGTGTTGATCGTGACCGTCATCTCGCTGGTGCCCGGGCAGACCGTGGAAGTCGTGCGCCCCAGTTGCGGTCGTTCACGCCGGCGTTCGTGCAGTTGCCGCCGCCGATGTCACCGCGCGGGTAGGCCGAGAACGGCGCGCCGCCCGGGATCTCGATCGTGGCAGCACCAGTGCCCGTCGCCGCGCAGTCGCCAGGACCGACGCGGTTGTCCGGGAAGCCCGGGCAGAGGGGCACGGGGCCCATGAAGCAGTAATCGAAGAGCGGCTCGCCCTCTTCGTCGTACGTGAAGGCGAACGGGATGCCGCGGCTGCCCGGAGCCTCGTCGCCCGGAACATCCTCACCACCGTGGGTACCCTTGCGCTCGATCGAGACGGCACCGAGGCCGACGAGGTTGCGCAGGAAGAAGCCGCGGCCGTCGAAGACGTCGTGCTCCCAGAACCAGGCGCTGATGATGGCCGAGCCCTTGAAGCCGTCGTTGATGTAGCCCCACGTTTGGAGGTCGATGTACTCGACCTGCTTCTCGTTGAGCTTCTGGCAGATGTAGTCCAGCAGGCCGTTCTGGTCGTAGAAGTAGATCACGAGGTCGGTGAAGCCGGGCTTCGGGACGACGTTCGCGATCGCGATCTCCGTGGTCAGGCCGCTGTTCTCGAGGTCGCGGAGCACGGACGGGATGGCGATCAAGCCGATACCGCTGTGCAGGCCGCCGCCGGCCGAGCCGAGCTGCCAGTCATAGATCTTGTGCTCGGGCAGAAGGTTGTAGGCGATCGCCTCGGTCTTCTGCGTGCGGGCCACGTCGTTGTACTTGATGAGCGTCGCCACACCGACGATGTTCGGCGCGAGGACGTTCGACCACCCGGCGTGATCCACCCTGGCTCTCGGCGCGCATGCTGCCGACCCAGTTGCCCGGCAGGTCGAAGACGACCGGCAGGAAGAAGGTCTGGCTGCCGCGCGGGCAGACCCAGTCCACCAGCGTCGTGATGATGTCGCCCGAGCGGTCCAGGAAGTAGATCTTCACCTTGGCCGCGAACACCGCGCTCAGGTTCTGGGACCCGACACCCGTGTCCCAACCCTGGTACTCGCTGTAGATCAGCGGACCAAAGGCGACCTGGTTGCCGTCACGCGTCGTCGACTGGTTCGGATCGAACGTGTAGTTGATCTCGCCCGGCTCGCCGACGTAGGTCATCAGGACGTCGCCGCCGATGATGTCCACCGCGATGCCCATCACCTGGGTCGAGCGGATCCACGCGCTGCCCTGGAAGTCCGGGGCCGACGCAGTCGTTCGCGTCCAGCTGGTGGTCTCGCCCGGCGCCAGCGTCGCGATGTCGCAGATCGTCGCGCGCAGGCAGTCGTCGCGGGCTTTGAACCAGATCTCCAGCGACGAGCACATGAGGCCGCCGTTCTGGATGTAGATGATCGTGTTGGAAGCCGGCGGCGCTGGCGTACACGAGCGGCACGCAGTAGCTGTAGCGCCGCCGTAGACCTCGTCGTACGTGCCGAGGTGCGAGCCGGCCAGGCCGTTGTACTTGCTCGTCACGTCTGGCACCCGGCGTCGCGTCGCCCGGGCAGCTGCGGTGCACGTCAACGGCCAGGTAGCCGTCGCCGGACGCGCGGACCATGTCGATGCCGTCGAACACGAGGCCCTCGCTTGTAGGCCTTCTTTGAAGCGGCGGTAGTCGTCCGCGTCACCGACGACGTTGAAGAAGAGGACCTCGCAGACGTAGTCGCCCGTGATGTCGTCCTCGGGGATGACGTCGATGCCGTCCTCGGACAGCTGGCGGGCCGACAGCTTGAAGAGGATACCGCTCTTCGAGCCCGTCGGGACCTGCGCGCCGTAGAGGTTCCACGCTGCCGGGCTTCAGGAGGCCGGTGCACTCCACCTTCAGCGGGGCCGGCGGCCTGCGGCGGGCGGAAGCCCGGCTCGCCCCAGGTCACGAGGGGCCGCCTTGGCGTTCCGGCAACCCAGGTTCTGAACCTCGATCCAGCTCTCGCAGACGTCGTCCTGGCCCTGGAAGTTCAGGATCGGGAGGTGGACCTGCTTGCCGAGCTGATCGTTCGGCCAGACCGTGTCGGCGCACGGCAGGAGGACGGGCAGCTCGTCAAAGTACTGGAAGCGAGCGTCGCCGTCGTCACAGCCGCCGCTGTTGTTGTTGTCGTAGAAGACCGAGCGGTTCACGGACAGACCGGCGGGCAGGCCCTGCGGGAAGGCCACGCTGATCGTGACCGTGTCCGTCCCACCCGGCGGGATGCTCACATGGACCGAGGCGCCGGACTGCAGTTCGCAGTTCGGGCTGGGCAGCAGGGCCGGAGCCGAGCCGCCGCCGCCGCTGCCCGACGAGATCCCGACGATCACGGCCGGACCACCCGCGCCGACGACGTCGACGTAGAACTCATGGGCGGAGCCGAGGTTGTCGAGCGCGCCGTCGCCCAAGTTCGTGAGCGTGAGCGCGATCGTCGCGCGACCCGTCGCGCAGAGCTCGAGCGGATTCGTCAGCGTGTACGGGATCTCCTCGAAGAACGGGTACGGCGGGAACACGCACGTCGGAACTTCGACCCTCATGGTCCCGGTGGTCGGAGCCTGCTGGTTCAGCCAGGGGTTGACCTCGACCGTGTAGTCGCCTTGCACCGCGGTGGTGGTCGTCGCCTGCGACATGCTGCCGCAGAAGTCGTCGTTGTAGGCCACCATGTTCGGGCAGGTGAGGGGCGGCGTGAACGGGTTCGGCGCGCCGTTGGCCCGCTGGTAGATGCGGAGCTCGGAGTCGCCGGTGCCGCCACACACGCTGGCAATAATGGTGTGGGCCAGCGGTGGTCAGGCTGAAGTCGAACGACCGATAGGAAGAAACCCAGCCCTGGTTCTCAGTGCAGGCGAGTCCTCCAAATCCGTCGAAGTCTGCCGTCGGGCCCCCCGTGGTGTTGTAGGCGGCCGTGAAGATGTTGGTGCCGCACGGTTGCTGCGGTCCGATGATCTCTGCAGATGCCGTGCCTGCTTGGGTCACATAGAGGCTGACTACCAGCCCCAAGACCAAAGCGGGCAGGGTTAGGCGTCCAAGAACCGACTTGGTCATTCCCTTGCCTCCTCGAAGAAAGAGTAAGTCACGCATCTCGATAAGACCCCGGCATTCCAATCGAAACTCGGTACTGCCACACGGCAGGACGCCCGCCGGGGACTTCTCCTGCCCACTATGCAACGTGAGAAGGTCATGAGAGGATACGGCCTGCTCCGTACGGACATTCCGCGTTGGCGGCAAATGGTCGGCCGCGCAACGGTATCCTCAGTTCGAAATCCTGAGTTCGGCCCCAGGGACGACAGAGGGGAGCGCGATGGCTCAGCCACCAGCTCCCCTCCACGAACGCGATTCGAATGTCCGCAACGATGATCTCACCGACGGCGCAGGCCGTCCGGGCGAGACCTAGCGGGGACGGATCCGAGCGACACCGACCGGATTCACGCAGGACACGAAGTAGTCGATGCGGGCCTGGACGTCCTTGAGATCGATGGTGCCGTCCTGGTTCGTGTCGAACTGGGTGCAGTCACCCTCGGCCGCGGCTTCCCAGCAGCCGGAAGCCTGAGCGCGCCGGTAGAATGCCATGACGTCGCTCTTGCCGAACAGGCCGTCGCCGTTCTCGTCGAACCGCGACGTCTCACACAGGTATCCGACGACGGGCGCAGGACGAACCTGGGCCGACGCGGTCCCGGCCACCATCCCGAACGCGAACACAGCCGCGCCGATGACGAT
Organism: Candidatus Avedoeria danica; assembly: GCA_016703025.1. Classification (NCBI taxonomy): domain Bacteria; kingdom Bacillati; phylum Chloroflexota; class Ardenticatenia; order Candidatus Epilineales; family Candidatus Epilineaceae; genus Candidatus Avedoeria; species Candidatus Avedoeria danica. The sequence continues at coordinate 426,039 of JADJCV010000003.1, read as the reverse complement.
AAGTCGCTTCATGATTTGGGGAACTCCTGTTCAGGTTGCGAGCGCCGAGCACCCTCGGCCAACTCCGACTGTAAGAGAAAAGAACCCGCCCGGCGGCACCAACCGAGGCCCGCGGCTGGAACAGTATAACGCGCAAGTCACAGTCATGGATACGCCCAATTGCGCCAGGGCGAACGCATGCCGCGTAGAGCCCACTGTGCCAAGCTGCCGCTCCGCTGCGCTATGATGCCACGCTTGCCGCCCACCGAGCGTACGAAGGAGTCGACTCACCATGTTCGCCCGCTTGACCGATCAGCGGCGCCGCGCGGTGCCTTTGGCGCTGGTCATTGCGCTTGGCGCCTGCAAGGCGGGCCCGTCGCCCGTATCTACGACGGTCCGCCCGACGCCCGTCCCGACCCGTACCGCGATCCCGTCGCACACCGTTTCCGTCGCCGGCGTCCACATCGCCGTGCCGGACGCGCTGGGCGCCACGGTCGAGGCCATCGAGGTGCCGGCCGAGCTCGACATCGTGCAGCCGCTGGCCGGCGGTGTGCGGTTCACGCTGATAGACTACCCGATCCGTCGACTCCCCGCCGCGACGATCGAGGTGCGGCGCGGCCCCGTGGATCCCGTGGCCGGCGCACAGATCAAACGGCGATTCCTGGAAATGTTCAAATTCATCCTCGAAAGGGATCCGAAGGCCCCCTACGTGCCGATCTTCGCACGGCCAGGCGTGCGCGAGCAGTTCGTCGCGCAATTGACCTTCCGCGGTATCGGCCTTGGCTCGGGGAGGGGCGCCCGCGCGGTCACACAGCTCGGCCGTACGATCCGCCCGATCAACAATCAGGACCTCGTCTACGTATTCGAGGGTCTGATCCGCAACAACGCCGTCTGGGTGTCGATGATCGCCCCGGTGACGGTCAACGATGCAGCCATCGCTGCCGATGCCACGATGGCCGATCCGGCAGCGTTCGCGCAGGACTATACCGCCTACCTTGCCAAAACGGTCGAGCGGCTCAACGCCCTGCCGTCGGACGCCTTCACGCCCAACCTGGACCACCTGGATGCGGTGGCCAAGTCCGTCCGCCTCGACTGGCCGACGCCGTCACCGGACGAATTCGCGACGGCGGACGCGATCAGACCTTGAGACCGACCGACACGGACCGGGCCGAGCGCGGCGGCTACTTCGTCTTGCCGCCCTGTTTGATGAGCGCCGTCGCCGCCTCGAAGTACGGCTTCGCCAAGTCCTCGCGGCCGGCCGTTCGGTGAAGGTTGCCGATGAGCACCTTGATACTTTGCCAGTCGGGATGCTTGGCTTCCCAGCGCAGCGCATCGGCCAGAGCCTGGTCGGGCACACCTACCTCCATCTTCTGCATGATCCGCGTCTCGACCAAGCTGCGACTGACGGCCTCCTCGAGCACTGCCTTGCGCCAATTGTCGAAGTAGCCCAGCGACTCTCGAAGTTGCGCGGCCCGATCCGTCGCGCGGCGAGCGTCCTGTCCTCGATTCAGCTGGTTGTAGGCTTGCGCCAGCGCCGTGAACGTGTTGGCATCGTCGTCCCGAATGCGTGTCGCGGCCTCGAGAGACACGACTGCGCCGTCGGCGTCGCCCAGGGCGATCAGCGCCAGGCCGAGCGAGCGCCGTGCGCGCGCCGACTCCGCCGGCGGGTAAACGTTCACGGCCTGCATGAGCACGTCGCGCGCCTCGACATGGCGCCCGACACGCATGAGGGCATCGCCGAGCCGGAGCCGCGCCGGGCCGTACGTCGGCGCGAGCGCGATCGCATGCTTGTAGGCGGCGAGGATGTCATCGATCGGCGCGTCGGACATTTCGGTCGCTACGGCCAAATAGTAAGCCGTCTGGCCGTCGGTCGGCGCCATGGACAATGCGCGTTGATACGCAGTTACCGCGAGCGGCCAGATGCTGTGCGCATCGTAGATCATGCCGAGGTGGCGCCAGGCGACAGCCGAGCCGCGGTCGGCCTCGACGGCGGCGCGGGCCGCGGCGATGGCGTGCTGAACGTCGGGCTCCATTTCCAAGAGTGCCGCGGGCTCGGGCACCGGCACCGACACGAGCATGAGCTGCGCCTGCATCCGAGCGCCGGCAGACGAGCGGGCGAACCTGATGGCAAGGCCAACCACAAGTGCCAGGGCGATCAGCGCCCCGAACACGGCCAACTTCCAGCCGCCGATCTCGATCGTCGTCTCGGGCGAGGGCGGGGCGGCGACGTTCCGGGGGCGAGCTGACGTACGGTTGGGCGACTTGGCTTGGGTCATGGTTTGGCCGTGCCTTCACCACGGCGGACTTCGAGGGTGCAGTCGATGCACGCTGGCGCAAACGTCTCAGCCTCGCCGGAAGGCCATCGGACCTCGATCGACTCAACGGCGGCGACATCGCCGAGGCCGAAGTGGGCGATGGGCTCCTGGGCGCTGGCGTAGCCCACACTCGAGCGGACGGTACGCGCTTGCGCGCGCCGCCGGCGCGGACGGTAACACGGGCGCCGAGGGCGGCGCGGTGGAGGGCGGGGTCGGTGGCACGGACGGCCAGCCACTTGCCGGAGCGCGGCGCGCGGTTCTCGAGCAGCCGGGCCGGGCTGCCTAGGTTGAGGATCAGGAAATCCTGGTCGCCGTCGCCGTCGATATCGCCAGGCACGAGCCCACGCGAGGCCTCGATCAAGCCGCAGGCGCCGCACACAGCCGAATCGAGCACAGTGAACTGGCCCTTGCCGTCGTTCACATAGGCCAGCTTGGGCTCGGCCATCTCGTCGAGCGGTGGCGGTGGCACGGCGCCGGGCAGTACGGCCTGACCGCGCCGCACGCGGCCGTTGGCGACGAAGATGTCGAGATCGCCATCGAGCTCGAAGTCGGTCGCGGCGATCCCCCAGCCGGTCAGCATCCGGCTAGGGGTGCCAATACCGGCGGCGAAGCTGTCATCGATGAACCCTGCGCCGGCGCCGAGGCTGCGGTAGAAGGTCGTCTTCTCGTCGACGAGGTGCGTGATCACGAGGTCGATGTTGCCATCGACGTTCAGATCGTCCGCGACGACGCCCATGCCGGCTTCGGGCTCGCCCATCGCGCTAACGGCCGCGCCCCAGCGCGCGCTCACATCGACGAATGTGCCGTCGCCGTTGTTCCGCCACAGTGTGTTCGGGTCGCCATCGTTCGCCACGAAGATGTCGATCCAGCCGTCGGCGTCGAAGTCATCGGCGATGACGCCGAGGGACGAGCCGAGCACGCCGCTGATGCCGGCCCTTGCGCTGACGTCGGTGAACGTGCCGTTGCCGTTGTTGTGCAGCAGGATGTCCGGAAGGTCGCGGTAGCTCGAAGGACCACACCAGTCCTGGATGCCGGTCGCCGTCACACACCGCGGGCTGCGGTCAAATACCACGTACTGCGCGACGAACAGGTCGAGGAAGCCGTCGCGGTCGAAGTCAAGGAACACGGCGCCCGCCGACCAGGCATCGATATCGATGCCGGCAGCGGCGGTGGCGTTCTCAAACGTTCCGTCGCCGCCGTTCCGGTAGAGCTGGTCCGGTCCGAGGTTGCTGACGAAGATGTCCTGGTCGCCATCGTTGTCGTAGTCGCCGGTGGTGACGCCCATCGAGAAGAAGGTGTCGCCAAGGCCGGATGCAGCCGTGACGTCGACGTACCGGCCATCGGCCTCGCGCCGGAACAGGCGGTCGGTCGAGGTCGGATCGGCTTCGAATGCCGGAAGGCGGCGATTGCCGTTGACGAAGTAGACATCGAGATCGCCGTCGTCGTCATAGTCGAACATGCTGACGCCGGCGGCTGAGAGCTGCGGAAAGTGGTAGCCCGCCACGTCGCCGATCTCGTAGGTGAAGTCGAGGCCGACCGACGGGGCGATGTCGACGAGCCAAGGAGCCTGACCGCCGCAGCCTGCAACGAGAAAGGCCGCTCCGAGTGCGGGCAACATCGGCAGCACCACGCGCGCGGCGCATGAACGTCGTCTGCCCAACATGGCGCACCGACCTCCTGAAAACGCACTGAGCCTGGCCGGGCGCCAGCGGCGCCGCGCGGGTCTCGAATGGGTGCCCACTTCAACGTCGCGAGACGGTTGAGTGGGCGCGTCAAACTCCTGACGGCAGGAGGGCGCATGAGTATAATGCCGCCTGCGGCCCCGACCAACCCCATGTGACGGACTATCGGAGCGTCCCGTGCTGACCCGTTTCGTAGCTCCACGCCCGCTGCTGCTCGGCGTGACGCTGTTCGCGCTGCTTGCTGCCGGTTGTCAGGGAGAGCCGGTGGCGACCTCGGCGCCTGCCGGCGTCCCTCCGGCAGGCGCGCCGTCGACCTTCGGCCCCTCTGCCAACGCCACGCTCGTGGCCGTTCGCGACGCGCCCGACATCGCGCACCGCTGCACAACCGAGGCGCGGCAGGCCTTGCAGGACCTTGCCAAGCGCTACCCGCTCGAGCCGCTGGTGCGGCAGGCGGCGCGGTCGATCATGCCGGTGTGCCATGACCAGACATCGCTGGCCGAGCTCCTGACGGCGGTGCCTCGCGAAGCGCGGACGCGCGACGAACAACTAGAGCTCATCGGCCTCTACCTGCGTAGCCTGAGCCGCTTCGCCGACGCTGAGGCCGAGGTCAAGCCGCTGGTCGACGCCGATCCGAACAACACCGATACGCTCAGCATGTACGCATCGGCACTGTATTACCAGGGCCGCCTCAGCGAAGCGACCGCGCTCATCGACCGGCGCTGGACCGTCCTCGTCCACGAGGGCAACACCGACATCATGACGATGCGGGCCGACCAACTCATGAAGGACGGCCGCGTCGATCAGGCCGACGCCGTCCTCCGAGAGGTCCTGTTGTTGAACCCAACGCATATGTTCGCGATCAATACGCTCCGCCAGGTACGTGCCCTTCAGGGCGACGACGCTGGTGCCGCGCTGTTGGGAGCGACAGCCGAAGCCATCGACAGCCAGAACGGCATCCGCGAGCGGGCGATGGCCGAGGCCAACGAGCGCTTCCAGGATCTCGTAGCCGCCTTCGATTCGCAGGACTACGCCACGGCCGAACAGATCGCCAAGGAGCTGATCGAAAAGGCCGCCGATGACGGCATGCGGGCCGACCTGTACTGCTCGCTCGCGTCGATCTACCGGATGCAACGCCGCGCCGACGACGCGCTCAAGGCGCGCGACCAGGCCTCGCACTACGAGTCGCTGGCCGCCCAGACCGCCGTTCCGGCGCCAGGCAGACCGTGACGCCGCGCCACCACCGAATGGCGCTGCGCACGACGTTATGCGCGGTGGCGGCCGGCCTGCTCGGCGGCTGCAATAGGGGCGTGCTGACCCACGCGCCCGGTGCGGCTGAACAGCAGTCCGCCATGACAGCCGAGACGTCCACTGCGCCGGGTGTCGCGGGCATACCGGGTGCGACGGGATCGCCCGCCGCCGAAGGCGGGCTGCGGTTCGAGGATATCCTGGCTGCCAGCGGCATCCAGTTCCACCACGCGCCTCACTACTCGCCCAGCAAGCATATGCCGGGATCGCAGGGCGGCGGCGTCGTCGTCGCCAACTTCGACCGCAACGGAGCACCCGGTATCCTGGCAACGAACAGCGGCTCGATTGGCGCGGCCGAGCGACCGGCAGATGCGGCGAACGGCCTGTTCCTCAACGACGGCCGCGCCCATTTCACCGACGGTTCAGCAGCTTGGCAACTGCCGAGTGAGGGCTATGGCCTGGGCGCAACGGCCGGTGACATCAACAACGACGGCTGGACCGACGTCGTGCTGACCGGCTTCGGTGACGCGACACGGGTGCTGCTCAACACGGGCACCGCCTTTCAGGACGTGACGGCCGAGAGCGGCATCCCGGGCGACAACGGCTACACGACGAGCGCCGGAATGCTCGATGCCGACGGCGACGGCGACCTCGACCTCTTCCTGGTACGCTATGTGATCTACGACGCGGCCACCGCCAAGCCGTGCAAGACGGGTAACGTCCCGATCTATTGCACACCGCACCTCTTTGAGGGCATGTCCGATCAGCTCTGGCGCAACGACGGCACGGGTCACTTCACCGAGGTCTCGGCGGAAGTGGGCATCAAGGACGAGCGCGGCAAGGGCCTTGCCATTGCGGTCGCCGACATCGATGCCGACGGCGACGCCGACGTTTACGTGGCCAATGACCTCACTCCGAACCAGCTTTGGCTGAACGACGGCAAGGGCTTGTTCGAGGACATCGCGCCGACGGTCGGCGTCGCGCTCAGCCGTGATGGCCGCGCCCAGGCCGGCATGGGCGCGGACGTCAGCGACACCGACGGCGACGGCACGCTCGATATCGCGGTCAGCAACTTCACTCATGAGTCGACCTCGATCTATCGCCAAGGCACGGACATGCTGTTCGACGAACAAGCGGACGCGATCGGGGTTGGCCCATCGTCGCGCCTGCGTCTGAAGTGGGGCACCGTGTTCTTCGACGGCGACAACGACGGAGACGAAGACTTGATGGTGGTTGCCGGCAACATCTACGACAACGCGCCCGAGGTCGACCCATCCTGACGTTCGCCGAGCAGAACCTCCTGTACCAGAACGCCGGCAACGGGAGCTTCGTCGACGTCAGTGACACGGCCGGGCCGGCGCTGGCCGACGTTCAGGTCAGCCGCGGGCTCGCCGTAGCCGACTTCGACGGTGACGGGGGGCTCGACTTCGTGGTCGGTAACAACGGCGGGACACTGCAGATCGGTCGCAATGCGACGCCTGGGCGCGGCAACTGGGTCGGCCTCTGGCTCGAGGGGCACAACGGCCAACCGCAGCGCGGTCGGCGCGCGGGTTGCGGCCGTGGTAGGCGGCACGGTGCTGCGGCGGCAAGTGAAGGGTGCCGACAGCTTCGAGTCGCTCTCCGATCGACGGCTCGTGCTCGGACTTCAGCAAGGCTTCGCATCTCAGCGGCCTGACGATCAACTGGCCGGATGGTAAGGAGGAGGTCTTCGGACCGCTGGCGGCCGGCGTATGGTATCGGGTTGTGCAGGGCAGGCAGCCTGCATTGTTCATGCCGGGGGCCAGCGTCATCGCACCGTGAAAGGCTGGCGTCACGAATTCCGGCCTATCGCTCGGGCGAACACGGTGCTTGATCACTGCGGCGGCTGTCATCTCGGCCGCGTGCAGCCAGCGGCCGGCGCCAGTCGCGCCGGAGTCGCTTGCGCTGCGGCTCGTCGGCCGCGACCACCGCTGGTACTTCGAATACCCGGGCCGCGACGGCGTGCAGGATACGGCGGACGATCGGACGGCCACCGGCGATCTTCACATCCCGGCCGACATCGCGGTACGCTTCGAGTTGAAAAGCGACGACAAGCTCTACTTGTTCGGCGTGCCGGACCTCGATGCCCGGCAGATCGCGATGCCGAACCTCACCTATTGGCTGGACTTGGAGGCGCAGCCTGCGGGCCGATTCGATCTGTTGGGCGACACCTATTGCGGCGGCTCGTACCCTGAGATGCGGGGACAGCTCGTCATCGAACCGTGGCCGGAGTTCGTCGACTGGCTCGCAGAGCAGCCACGGCGGGCGATCGCGTCCACCCCGTGATCCCCACCCGCGCGTCGTCGACGCATCCAGCCGCACTTCCAACGCCTGCGCCGTCCGCGCAACCTCGTCGCCTCGCAACCCCGTCACATCTCGAAGCAATCGATCTCGCCTGACTCGATCTCGCCTCATTTCGACGGAGTGCCCCCGATGAAACGCAATCAGTCCTCGCTCGTGCCGTTGTCCTGGCCGATGACCTTGCCCGCAGCCGCCGTTCAGGCGGCGGTCCTCATCTTGGTGGCCAGCGCCTGCAACGGCGTGGCGACCGATCCGGGCGCGCCGGCGGCGGCCGCTTCACCCGCCGGCCCCTCCGCACCGGGCGGCCCGACCGGCGACGCGGCAAGCGGCGCGGACGTCAGCACGCTGCCGCGTGTCGACGTGCCGCAGGGCCTCGATCCATATTGGATCGACAGCCGGCGTCAGGAGCAGCTGGCCGCCAAGGCCAACTCGGGCGTGTTCCGCGACTTCCAGTTCGCGAACCGCCAGGTCGAGAGCGGAATCACGCACCTGGCGCGCGTCACGGACGACTCGGGCAAAACATTCATCGCCTCCCACTACGACCACGGTACGGGCATGGCCGTGGCCGACGTGGACGGGGACGGGCTCACCGACCTGTACTTCGTCCGCCAAGTCGGTCCGAACGAGCTCTGGCGCAACGTCGGCGGCGGCAAGTTCGAGGACATTACGGCCGCAGCAGGCGTGGCGGTGCCGGACAAGATCGGCTCGGCCGCTTCGTTCGCCGACCTGGACAACGACGGCGACGCCGACCTGTACGCCACGACGATCCAGCGCGGCAACGAGGTCTTCGAGAACGACGGCACGGGCCGCTTCACGAACGTGACGGACGCCTCGGGCCTCGGGTACTTCGGGTTCTCGGCCGGCGCCCTTTTCTTCGACTACGACCGCGACGGGCGGCTCGATCTCTTTCTGGCCAACACTGGCACGTTCACCACGGACCCACTGCGGACTTCGACGATCCAACTACCAGGCGTGGTGCTCGCGGCGGGCGAGCTCGAGTTCTACACCAGCGTCGAGGACGCCTTCGGCGGCCACCTCAAGGCCGAGCGCAACGACCGCAGCCTCTTGTTCCACAACGAGGGTGGGCTCACGTTCAAGGACGTGACGGCCCAGATGGGCATCGACGACCTCGGCTGGACCGGCGACGCGAGCGTGATCGATGGCAACGAAGATGGTTGGCCAGACCTGTACGCGCTGAACATGCAGGGCAACGACGGCTACTGAGCAGAACGGGGGGGGGAGCGGTTCACCGAGCAGCGCGCGGCGGTCTTCCCGATGACGCCGTGGGGCTCGATGGGCGTCAAGTCGTTCGATCTCGACAACGACGGCCACCTCGACCTCTTCGTCACAGACATGCACTCCGACATGAGTTCGTCGACCGACCCGCTGGCCGAGAAGCGGAAGTCCGTCATGGCCTGGCCCGAGGACTTCACGGCGACGAACGGCGCCAGCATCTGGGGCAACGCGTTCTATCGGAACCTCGGTGGCGGCGCGTTCGAGGAGATCTCTGACGCGATCGGCGCCGAAATGTTCTGGCCGTGGGGTCCGAGCGTGGGCGACCTCAACGCAGACGGCTTCGACGACGCGTTCATCACGGGGGGCATGGGTTACCCGTCCCGCTACGGCACGAACAGCCTGCTGATCAACGATGGCGGCAAGAAGTTGCTTGACAGCGAGTTCATTCTCGGCGTCGAGCCCCGCCTTAACGACGAGGTGGCCGGACCACAGTTTGAGCTCGACTGTTCGGGCGCCGACATCGGTCATCCGGACTGCCTGGGCCGTGAAGGTCGGATTATGGTCTGGGGAGCGCTTTCGTCCCGTTCATCGGCCATCTTCGACCTCGACGCCGACGGTGCCCTGGACATCGTCAGTTCGGAGATCAACAGCCCTCCGCTCGTCCTCATCAGCGACTTCGCCCAGGTACGGCCCGAGATGACCCATCTCGTCGTGCGCCTCAAGGGCACCCGGTCGAATCGCAATGGGCTCGGAAGCAAGGTCACCGTCGTGGTCGGCGAGCAGCGGATTGTGCAGGTCATGGACGGCAACACCGGCTACCTGGCGCATGGCCTCTTGCCGATGTACTTCGGCCTCAACGGCTCCAAGTCCGCCGACGCCATCGAGGTCATTTGGCCTTCCGGGCAGACACAGCGGCTTGCCGGCCCGCACAGCGCCGGTGCGACGATCGACGTCGAGGAACCGCCGGCGGAAACGGGTAACTGACAACCCTCGGCGGGTTCAAGGGGTCCATGCAGCGACGCGCACGGCGGCCCTCCGGCAGCCCGAGCCGTAATCCCGAATCGGGTCTGTCGTTCTACCAAGGTTCCGATCGTGGATCGGTGATTGGTCCCAACGTCCGTTCGCTGCGCATACAGCCAGCCAACTCAACAAGGCGCTCTTGTACCAACTCTGCGTGATCGCACCGGGTGACTTGCCTCGGCGGAGGTTGGCATCAACGGCTTCAGTCGTTGATTTCGTCGTTGCGCTCTCGAGAGCCTGACGACACGGCGGCTTCACGCCGGATTGGCATTGCTCGGCCGCTGGCAATCTCATCCATCGCTGCGTGCCTCTGATAATCGTGACTTCTCTTCGGAGCCGGCACGCTACCACGCCGGCACGCTACCACCGCCCCGCTACGATCGTTGCGATGACCTGTTGAAACCGCCACAAAAAAACAGCCGCCCCCGGGGAATCCCCGGGGGCGGCTGTGGGCTGTCTTGGATCAGGTCGGGCGAACCCGACGCGATCGGGCGATCAGCTAGTTGAGGTCGATCTCGAAGTCCGCGCTACCGATCGACTGCGGCGGGGTCGTGTCGCAGTTGTTCTGCATCATGAGCGTGTACGCCCCTGGTGCATTCGGGATCTGGAACGTGTACGACGAGCCAGCGCCGAGGCCCTGGAAGTCCGGCTTGTTGTTCTCGATGAAGTTCTCGCACTCGGCGTTCGGGTTGAACCCGTCCGGTCCGATGAACAACGCGAGGAGCAAGTCCTGACCCGCAAGGCCGCAGCTCGCACCGTTGAACGGCGCCAGCGTGACCGTGTTGATGGTGACCGTCATCTCGCTGGTGCCCGGGCAGACCGTGAAGTCGTGCGTGCCCCAGTTGCGGTCATTCACACCGGCGTTCGTGCAGTTGCCGCCGCCGACATCGCCGCGCGGGTAGGCCGAGAACGGCGCGCCGCCCGGGATCTCGATCGTCGCCGCACCGATGCCCGTCGCCGCGCAGTCGCCAGGACCGACGCGGTTGTCCGGGAAGCCGGGGCAGAGGGGCACGGGGCCCATGAAGCAGTACTCAAAGAGCGGCTCGCCCTCTTCGTCGTACGTGAAGGTGAACGGGATGCCACGGCTACCCGCAGCCTCGTCGCCCGGAACATCCTCACCACCGTGGGTACCCTTGCGCTCGATCGACACGGCACCGAGGCCGACGAGGTTGCGCAGGAAGAAGCCACGGGCGTCGAAGACGTCGTGCTCCCAGAACCAGGCGCTGATGATCGCCGAGCCCTTGGAAGCCGTCGTTGATGTAGCCCCACGTCTGGAGGTCGATGTACTCGACCTGCTTCTCGTTGAGCTTCTGGCAGATGTAGTCCAGCAGGCCGTTCTGGTCGTAGAAGTAGATCACGAGGTCGGTGAAGCCGGGCTTCGGAACGACGTTCGCGATCGCGATCTCGGTCGTCAGGCCACTGTTCTCGAGGTCGCGCAGGACGGACGGGATGGCGATCAAGCCGATACCGCTGTCCAAGCCGCCACCACCGTTGCCGAGCTGCCAGTCATAGATCTTGTGCTCGGGCAGAAGGTTGTAGGCAATCGCCTCGGTCTTCTGCGTGCGGGCCACGTCGTTGTACTTGATGAGCGTCGCCACACCGACGATGTTCGGCGCGAGGACGTTCGGACCACCCGGCGTGATCCACTCCTGGCTCTCGGCGCGCATGCTGCCGACCCAGTTGCCCGGCAGGTCGAAGACGACCGGCAGGAAGAACGTCTGGCTGCCGCGCGGGCAGACCCAGTCCACCAGCGTCGTGATGATGTCGCCCGAGCGGTCCAGGAAGTAGATCTTCACCTTGGCGGCGAACACGGCGCTCAGGTTCTGGACCTGGACACCCGTGTCCCAACCCTGGTACTCGCTGTAGATCAGCGGACCGAAGGCGACCTGGTTGCCGTCCTTGGTGGTCGACTGGTTCGGATCGAACGTGTAGTTGATCTCACCCGGCTCGCCGACGTAGGTCATCAGGACGTCGCCGCCGATGATGTCCACCGCGATGCCCATCACCTGGGTCGAGCGGATCCACGCGCTGCCCTGGAAGTCCGGGCCCACGCAGTCGTTCGCGTCCAGCTGGTAGGTCTCGCCCGGCGCCAGCGTCGCGATGTCGCAGATCGTCGCGCGCAGGCAGTCGTCGCGGGCCTTGAACCAGATCTCCAGCGACGAGCACATGAGGCCGCCGTTCTGGATGTAGATGATCGTGTTGAAACCAGCCGCGCTGGCGTACACGAGCGGCACGTAGTAGCTGTAGCCGCCGTAGACCTCATCGTACGTGCCGAGGTGCGTACCGGCCAGGCCGTTGTACTTGCTCGTCACGTCCACGCCCGGGGTCGCGTCGCCGGGGCAGCTGCGGTGCACGTCGACCGCGAGCAGGCCGTCGCCGGAAGCGCGGACCATGTCGATGCCGTCGAACACGAGGCCCTCGTTGTAGGCCTTCTTGAAGCGGCGGTAGTCGTCCGCGTCACCGACGACGTTGAAGAAGAGGACTTCGCAGACGTAGTCGCCCGTGATGTCGTCCTCGGGGATGACGTCGATGCCGTCCTCGCTCAGCTGGCGGGCCGACAGCTTGAAGAGGATACCGCTCTTCGAGCCGGTCGGGACCTGCGCGCCGTAGAGGTTCCACGTGCTGCCGGGCTTGAGGAGGCCGGTGCACTCCACCTTCAGCGGGCCGGCGGCCTGCGGCGGGCAGAAGCCCGGCTCGCCCCAGGTCACCAGGGCCGCCTTGGCGTTCCGGCAACCCAGGTTCTGAACCTCGATCCAGCTCTCGCAGACGTCGTCCTGGCCCTGGAAGTTCAGGATCGGGAGGTGGACCTGCTTGCCGAGCTGATCGTTCGGCCAGACCGTGGGAGCGCACGGGAAGAACAGCGGGATTTCGTCGACGAACTCGAAGAGCTCGCCGGCGTCCACGGCGCCGTTGCCGTCGAGGTCAGCCCAAACGGCGCGGCTGACGAAGATGCCGCCGACCGAACCGATGCCGTTCGGGAAGGCGAGTTGCAGCGTGATCGTGTCCGAAGCCCCGGCCGGAAGGTCGAGGTCGGCCGTGGCAGTGCCGCCGAGCGGCGCCGCACCCGGCGCCTGGCCCGCGCCACCGGTGCCGGACGAGATGCTCGTGATGACGACTGCGCCGCCGCGAACGCTCGTCAGGGTGACCGTGAACTCGGGGCCGGCCAAGTTCGGCAGGTCGCCGAGGCCGGTGTTCGTGACGTTGATCGCCAGGTTCGCGCGACCTGCCGTGCACGGCAGGTTGAGCGGATCCGCGAACGCCACCGGCAGCTCGTCGAAGCTCGGCGAGACGCACTGCGGCGTGCGGATGTCCATGACGCCACTGATGGCGGCCGTCGAGGACCAGTTCGAGACCACGATCGTGTAGCTGCCCTCTGCGAGGCCTGCCACGTCGAGGCTCGACTGCAGCCCGCAGAAGTCATCGTTGCACGCGACCTGGTTGGTGCCCGGGCTCAGCGGGTTGAACGCGTTCGGCGCGCCGCCCGGAGCCTGGTAGACCTGCAACACCGTGTCGCCACCGTCACCGCACGTGTCCACGTGCAGGGTGTGCGGCCCGGGGCCGATCAGCACAAACTGATGGGCTTCGTACGACACGGTAGCGCTGATCGCGCAAACGTTCCGGTTGAACGTCTGGCCAGCCGTGTTGTAGGGAATCCCGACGGTGGTAGGACCGCACGGGTTCTGCGCCGACGCCGTCCGGGCCGTCCACACTCCGAGTCCTGCAACGAGGACCGCAGTGAGGAGGGCCAGGAGCGGCACCCGCAATAACGACTTGGTCATGAATGGAACCTCCTGGTTATCGAAAGCCGATTTGGGCTCAGCGCGGTATCCGGAATGCCTTCGCATCATCGTCCGTGACCGCCTTTGCAGTTCAGCCCGCCTCAAAAATGCGCGGGCCCAACGGGCAGAACCCGCTGATACCACCTCCTATAACGTGCCCCGCGCGCCGCAAGATACGGCCGGCGCTCACCGGAGCTTCATGTGCCGCACGCGCGCCGCTCACCCAACCGCCCGGCGGGGCGGATCCGGGCGACCCGCACCCGTGTTGCACTACAATCCGCCAACGTCCGGCCGCCGGCCGGCCGCGGGCACGGAAAGGGACAGGCAGTGGGTGAGCTCGTTGTCGTCGCCACGCCGATCGGCAACCTCGAGGACATCGGTCACCGGACCGTGCGCGTGCTGGGCGAGGTCGACCTTATCGTGGCCGAGGACACGCGCATCACGCGCCGTCTGCTGGACCGCTTCGGCATCCGCACCCCGCTGCAGAGCTTCCACGCCCATTCCTCCCCCGCCCGCCGCGCCGGCCTCGTCGCCCGCCTGGCGGAGCACCGGATCGCCTACGTGACCGACGCCGGCACGCCCGGCCTGTCGGACCCCGGCGCCGAACTTGTCCTTGAGGCGGTGGCGGCCGGCCACGCCGTCACCGCCGTGCCTGGCCCGTCGGCTGTGACGACCGCGCTGGCCGTGAGCGGCATGGCGGCCAACGCCTTCACGTTTCTCGGCTTCGTCCCACGCACCAAGGCGGCGCGCAAGGCCCGGCTGGTCTCCGTGGCGGCGATCGACCACCCGCTCGTCGTCTTCGAGGCGCCGCACCGCCTGCTGGCGACGCTCGATGCGCTGGCCGACACGCTCGGCGATCGACCGGCGGTCGCGTGCCGCGAGCTGACGAAGCTGTACGAGGAGATCGTGCGCGGCCCGCTTAGCGCGCTGCGGACGCACTTCACCGCACACACTCCGCGCGGCGAGTTCACGCTCGTCATTGCCGGCTGCCCAGCCGCATCACCGGTGCTCTGGCCGGCCGAGGACGTCGCCGCCGCCCTCGAACTCCGGCGGGCCGCCGGTGCCGGCGCGCGCGCTGCGGCCAAGGACGTTGCGGCCGCCGCCGGCTGGCCGGTGCGCGACGTATATAAGATGTGGGAGCACGATCGATGACGGACGCCGTCGAACCGGGCGATGCAGCAGCCGCCAACCCGATGGCCGGCGACCCGATGGCCGCCCTCGTCGCAGCACTGCCCACGCAGCTCGTCGACACGCGCCGCCGGCTGGCGGGCTGGACGCTGCCCTTGGCGCCTGGCCGGCCCGCAATCCAGGCGGTCGTCGTGTGCGGCATGGGCGGCTCGGCGATCGCGGCCGACATCGTCGCCGGCGCGCTGTCCGATCGGGCGGTGCTGCCGATCACGGTCGTCCGCAGCGCACACCTGCCGGGTTGGGTCGGTCCCGACACACTCGTCGTCGCGTCCAGCCACTCCGGCCGGACGAGGGAGACGCGCCTCGCATGGCAGGCGGCGCGCCGCGCTGGCGCGCGGGTCGTCGTGGTGACGGCGGGCGAGGACTTTGCCGCTGAGGCGCGCGACGCCGGCGCCGCGGTGATCGCGATCCCGCCCGGCGGTCCGCCGCGCGCCGCGCTCGGCCACGGGATCGCGGCGATGCTCACCGTCCTCGAGGCCGCCGGCGCCGTGCCGCCCGGCTGCGACGTGGGCGCTGCGGCTGCGGCACAGACAGTGCTGGACGGCGCGTTTGGCGACGCGCTGTCGCCGTCCGCGCTCGCGGACGCGCTCGTCGAGCGCGTGCCGCTGCTGTACGCGGCGGACGCGCTGGCGCCGGTCGCGCGGCGGTGGAAGGGCCAGCTCAACGAGAACGCCAAGGCGTTGGCCGTGACGGACACGCTGCCCGAGATGTTCCACAACACCGTCGTCGGTTTCGGCCATCCGTCATGGCTGGCCGAACGGGCGACGGCGGTGTTCCTGGGGGCACTGGATGTGGCGCTGGCGGGCGGAGAGGTGGGCGTGCAGGTGATTCGAAGCGGATCGTCCGATCGAGCGGAAGCGGCCGCCCGAGCCGAGGACGTCGATCGATCCGACGCGCACGAGCACCTCGGCACGGCAGGGATGCGCACGCTCCTCGAGGACCGCGGAATCGCTTCGGTCCGTGTCGTCGCGCCGCATCCGCACGGTCTGGCGGCGGCCCTTTGGCTCGTCTCATACGGCGACGTGCTCAGCTTGGCGCTGGCGGCACGCTACACCGAGGCGCCGACGCCGATCGCGGCGATTGACGAGCTCAAGCGGCGGGTCGGTGCGGCGCGGGAAGGGCCGCGTGCTGGCTGATCGCGCAGGACCCGGCCGCCGCAACTGACCGGCGCTGTCCCGGTGCGAACCGCGAGCGCGGACCGAAAAACGACCGGCCACCGCTCTCGCGGTGGCCGGTCGTGTCGATCGTGGCAGGCGGGCTCGAACCCGCCGTCGCTGAGCGGAGCGCTAGCGCCCGCCGCTCGGCCGCCTGACCGTGCTGATCGGGTTCACGCACAGGACGAAGTGGTTGTACACGAACAACACGTCGTCGAAGTTCACCACGCCGTCGCCGTTTCGGTCGTACTGCGCGCAGTCGCCGGTCGCGGACGAGTTGTTGCACTCGCTGCTCTGGATGCGGTTCCAAAGCTCCATGATGTCCGCCTTGCCGAGCTTCCCGTCGCTGTTCAGGTCGTAAACGGTCGTCGTGCACGTGACGACGTCCACCGGAACGGGCGCAACCTGCGCCGAAGCGCTCCGGGTACCGAGGGCAACACCGATGATCAGCGCAATGCCGGCCAACGCCAGCAGCTTCATGGTTCGCATAAACCCTGCCTCCTTCAAGTCTCGATCGATGGATTGGAACGACCGGTTGGAACCGTCGGTCTCAGAGCGATAGCGACCCTCGCTCCACGCGCAGCACCTGCGGGGCGGGGGCCCGCCGCTGTGCTACACTGGCTACTATAACGCGTCGGCCCTGTGGAAAGATACGCTGGATTGGGCGGCGCACTGTCCTGCCGTGCCTGCGAGACGCAGCGCGTGCGAGCGTCCGATACGAGCCGCGTCACCTTGCTTGCCCATGCCACCCTTCCTCGCCCGCTCGCGCTGAACGAAGGACATCGTCATGCGATGCTGTCGCCCGCCCTCGTCCGCCCGACGACGCGCGCCCGCCCTTTGCGCGCTCGCGTTCGCCCTTCTAGGCGCGGCATGCCGCAGCAACCCATCCGGCGCGACGCCGCTGCAGCAGCGGGACCCGGGCGCGCTGGCCACGCTGCAGGCGGTGACAGGCGCCGGCACCGGCGCGTGTAATCCCGATGCGGATGCGGCGGTGGCGGCCGTCGCCGCTCAGTACCCGGACGCGCCGGAGGTGATGCTGGCCCGGCGGGCGCACGCCACGGCATGCCAGGACTGGCCGGCGCTGGCCGAGGTCCTTAGGGCGATCCCCGACGCGTCGCGGGTAGCCACGGACACGGCGAACCTGGCGCGGATCGAGATCCGCTACCTCCAGGAGTTCGACAAGGGGGAGGCACACATCAAGCCGCTCGCCGCGGCCGATCCGACGAACGTAGACTACGCGAGCCTCCTGGCGGCGGCACTCTACTACCAGCAGCGGTTCGCGGAAGCCGTGCCGAACGTCGACGCGCTCTGGCAGCCGATCGTCGCCAGCAAGAACGTCGACATCATGACGATGCGCGCCGAGGCGTTCATGGAGGAGGGCAAGGTCGAGCGGGCGATCCGCATTCTCAACGACGTGCTGAAGATCAACCCACGGCACGAGTTCGCGCGCAACGTCCTGAGCCGGGCAATGGCGATCGGCGGCGACGGTGCCGCCGCAGCGGACGTACAGGCGACGACGGAGGCGATGCGCGTCACCCGTGAGGCCGAGACGGCGAACACCACGTGGGTCAACGACCGCCTGAACGAGTTGCGCGCGGCATTCGACGCCGGCCGGTTCGCGGAGGCCGAGCGCCTGGCCCACTCGATCATCCCGCGTCTGCCGGAAGCCCGGAAGCACGAGATGTACCGCACGCTCAAGGACGTCTACATCGCCCTCGGCCGCTTCGACGACGCCGACAAGGCGCTCGGCATCGCCGCGGCGCTCGAGCTCGGCACGCCGGAAGCGGCGCTCGACACGGCGTTCACGCCATGACGGGAGCCGCGGAGCCGCCGTTGAGTCCAGGGGTTCGCCGGCACGCGCGGCGTCGCCGGGCTTGCCGGCCGCGCACGGATTGGAATCGCCTGTATTGGGTGCGCACGGGCTGGACCGCAGCCGCGCTCATCGTCCTTGCCGCTGCGTGCTCGCCAGCCGCGGCGCCGAGCGCCGTGCCGCCGACGACCGCGCCGCTCACGGCGTCCGCGACCCTGCGCTTCGACGACGTCACCGCGGAGTCCGGCGTCGCGTTCACGCACGTCGCGACCTACACGTCGGCGAAGCTCATGCCCGAAATCATGGGCTCCGGCGTGGCGGTCGTCGACGTGAACCGCGACGGGGCGCCGGATCTCATCGCGATCAACAGCGGTGCGGCCGGCGCCGCGGAGCGACCGGCGGGCGCCGCGAACCGGCTCTACCTCGGCGACGGCAAGGGCGCGTTCCGGGACGCGACGGACGAGTGGCGGCTGCCGAGCGCGGGCTACGGCATGGGCGTCGCGGCGGGCGACATCGACGGCGACGGTTGGACGGACATCGCGCTGACGGCATACGGCGACGGGATGCGGCTGCTGCGCAACACCGGGGCCGCGTTCGAGGACGTTTCGGGCGGCAGCGGGATCCCGGGCGATATCGGCTGGGGATCGAGCGCCGGGTTCTTCGACGCCGACCGCGACGGCGACCTCGACCTCTTCGTCGCGCGCTACCTGGAATACGACGATGCCACGGCCCAGCCGTGCTTCGAGGGCGGGATCCAGGTCTACTGCACGCCGCTCCTCTTCAAGGGGCAGTCCGACAAGCTCTTCTTGAACGACGGCCGCGGCGTGTTCACCGATGCCTCGGCCGAGGCCGGGATCAGCGCGCTGACCGCCAACGGTCTCGCCCTTTCCCTGGTGGACATCGACCGGGACGGCGACGTCGATGCGTTCGTCGCCAACGACATCAGCCCGAACCACCTCTGGCTGAACGACGGCGCCGGCCGCTTCACGGACAGCGCGCTGCGGGCCGGGGTCGCGCTCAGCTCGGACGGCCGGACCCAGGCCGGCATGGGCGTCGACGCCGGGGATCCGAACGGCGACGGGCAGGTGGATCTGGCGATCGCGTACTTCGAGAACGAGCCGCTCAGCCTGATGCGCCAGCGCACCGGACTCCTCTTCAATGAGGTGAACGACGCCAGCGGCATCGGCCAGTCGGCACGCGGCCGCCTGAAGTGGGGCACCGCCTTCCTCGACGCCGACAACGACGGCGACGAGGATCTGGCCGTGGCCGCCGGCCACATCTTCGACAACGCCGCCGACGTCCGGCCGGGCACGACGTTCGCCCAGTCGAACCTGCTCTACGAGAACGACGACCAAGGCGGCTTCAGCGACGTCAGCGCCGCCGCCGGTTCGGCCTTCACGGCGCCGTTCGTGAACCGCGGCCTCGCCACGGGCGATCTCGACGGGGACGGGTCGGTGGACGTCGTGTTCAGCCGGAACAACGGGCCGCTCGCGATCGGGCGGAACGACTCGGCCGGACGCGGCGGTTGGATCAGCCTCTGGCTCGAGGGCGCGGGCGGCAACCGCTCGGCGATCGGAGCGCGGATCAAGGCCGTGGTCGGGGACCGCGTGATCTACCGGCAGGTCACCGGCGCGGCGAGCTACCTCTCGGTATCGGATCGAAGGGTCCACGTCGGGCTCGGATCAGCGGATCGGGCCGAAGTGGTGGCCATCCGCTGGCCCGACGGAACCGAGCAGGATCTGGGCGACGTCGCGGGCGGTGCGTTCTACCGCGTCGTACAGGGCGCGGCGCCGGAGCGCTACGTGCCGGGGGCCACGGTCATCGCCCCGTGACGGCGGCGCCTCGAACCGTCCTTGACACCCCCCGCTCGGGGGCTATACTGGCCCCCATGTACGAGACACTTGGTTCGCCGGTGTGATTGGCGTGGCGCCACCCGATTGTGGGGGCGCCCTTTTTTTCGCCCCTCTTCCATCCTCACGTGGGCGTCCCCCTTCCCGAACGGCGCCCAGCCCACCGCTGGCCTTGCGGCCGCGAGAAAGCAGGAGAGAGCGAGTCATGCTGCCCAGCACCTATGTCGCCGACGTGGAGAAGTCGATGCGCTACGCCCAAGAGCGTGAGCAGCGAATCGTCTTCAACAGCTTCAACGTTACGGTCGACGGTGACCACCGCGACCACAAGGTGGGCTACGACCACGGCCATTGGACCTGCGACTGCGAAGGGTTCGAGCACCACGGCCACTGCCCGCACACGATGACGATGGAGCGTGTCCTCGGCGAGACGGTCACCATGGGCGAGATCAGCGCGCCGGTGGCGTAACCCCGGCGCGTCCGACCAGACACTCCGACAGTCACAACGCACCTTCCCGGCGGCCGCACGAGCGGCCGCCGGCGACGTTAACGCGACCTCGGCAATAGAGGCCGTATGCTATGATGGCCGGCCGCTCATGACCCACCCCCCCACGCCTCCCCACCCCGCGCGCCGCGCGCCGCCGGCCGCACCGGCAGCGCCGTGCGCCTGGCCATCGGCGTCGCGATCAGCGCCGTGTTCGTGCTGTACGCCGTGCGCGGCCTCGAGCTCGATGCGTTCGCCCGGCATGTGGCCGACGCGCACTACATCTGGCTCGTGCCGGGCGTGGCGGTCTACTTCGTCGGCGTCTGGGCGCGCACGTGGCGCTGGCACACGATGCTCAGCCACCTCGTCGATGTCCCGATGCGGCGGCTGTTCCGGTTCGTCTGCATCGGCTACATGGGCAACAACGTCTATCCGGCCCGCGCCGGCGAGGTGCTGCGAAGCTACGTCCTCAAGCGCGAGACCGGCGTCCGGATGAGCGCCAGCCTGGCCACCGTGGTCCTCGAGCGTCTGTTCGACGGCCTGACGATGCTGGCGTTCGTGTTCGTCGCGCTGCCGTTCGTCAGCTTCGAGTCGGACGCGCTCGAGAAGTATCGGCCGCTGATCGTCGTCTGCACCGTGCTGTTCATCGGCGCGCTCGTCACGTTCCTCTTCCTTGCCGGCCGGCCGGACCGCCTGCGGCGCCTCGCCAGCCCGTTCGTCACGCTCGGCGCGGCGGTCCTCGGCATGTCGCGCCGCCGCTCGGCCGACGGGGCGCACGCCGACCAGCTGTGGGGCGTCGTCGATCGCTTCACGGAGGGCCTCGAGAGCCTCTCGGGCCGGCGTGAAGTGCTCATGCTCTTCCTCACGAGCGTCGTCATCTGGCTGTGCGAGACGATGAAGTACTGGTTCGTCATGCATGCCTTCCCGGACATGCAGGTCAGCTTCATCACGCTCATGCTGATGAACGGCATCGTCAACCTGGCGACGACGATCCCGGCCGGGCCCGGCCACATCGGGACGTTCGATGCGCCCGGCATCGCCGTCCTGACCGCCGCCGGCGTCGCCCAGTCCATTGCGACGGCCTACACCGTGGTCCTGCATGTGGCGCTCTGGTTCCCGATCACGCTCCTCGGCGCGTGGTACCTCTGGCGCTCGCACGTCAGCCTGCGGCAGGCGAACGCGGCGATGGTGGGCGACGACGGGTCGGGCGGCGACGGGTCGGGCGACCACGGGGCGAGCGACCACGGGGCGAGCGACCAAGGGACGGGCGACCGGGGGGCGGACACGAGCTCCGCTGCGGCGGGATGAGCCAACCCTTGGCATCCTCTTCACCTGCGTCCTCACCCGCGTCTTCGCCCGCGGCGTCCTCGGGCCGCTCCGTTGCCGTGATCGGCGCCGGCTTCGCCGGGCTGAGCGCGGCGTGGGATCTGGCCGGCGACGGCTGGTCGGTGACGGTGTACGACGGGGCCGAGCACGCCGGCGGGCTGGCCGGGGGCTTCCGCGACGCGTCGTGGGAGTGGCCGCTGGAGCACTACTACCATCACCTCTTCCAAACCGATCGCGCGATCATCGGCCTGGCCGGCGAGATCGGCTTCGCCGACCACCTGCAGACGCTGCGCCCGGTCTCGGCTTCGTTCTACCGGGGCAAGGCCTACCCGCTGGACGGCGTCGTCCCGATCCTGACGTTCCCGGGCATGCCGTTCATCGACCGCGTTCGGATGGGCGCCGTCGGGGCGTACCTCAAGCTCACGCCCGACTGGCGCTCGCTCGAGAACGTCACCGCGGCCGCATGGGCCCGGCGCTGGATGGGCAAGCGCGCCTACGCGGCCATCTGGGAGCCGCTGCTCCTCGGCAAGTTCGGCCCCGAGCACTACGAGCACGTGCCGATGAGCTGGCTATGGGCACGCCTGCACGCCCGCTCCTTCAAGCTGATCTACGTCGCCGGCGGCTTCCAGGCATACGCCGACACCCTGCGGCGCGCTGTCGAGGGCCGCGGCGCCGCCGTCCGGCTGTCCACGCCGGTGCGGGGCATCCGCCGAACGGACGCCGGCCTGGCCGTGGCCGCCGGCGACGGCGAGTCGACGTTCGATGCGGTGGTGGCGACGACGGCGCCGCACGTGCTGGCCCGGATGGCGCCCGACCTGCCGGCGGACTACACCGGCCGCTTGGCCGACCTCGAGCACCTCGGGGCGGTCGTGTTCGTGCTTGCGCTCAAGCAGCAGCTCATGACGGACGGCACGTACTGGCTGAACCTCGACAAGCGCGAGATGCCGTTCCTGGCGTGCGTCGAGCACACGAACCTCATCGATGCAGCCCATTACGGGGGCGATCACCTGGTCTACATGGGCGACTACCTGCCGCCGGACCACCCCGCCTTCACGATGGCGCACGACGATCTGCTGGCGCAGTGGCTGCCGGCCCTGGAACGGATCAACCCGGCGTTCCGCCCGGACTGGGTCCGGACGTCGTGGCTGTCGCGCGCGGCGTACGCCCAGCCCGTCGTGCCGTGCGGCTTCTCGGCCCACGTCCCGCCCCTGGCGACCCCGGTGCCGGGGCTCTACCTGGCGTCGATGAGCCAGGTCTACCCCTGGGACCGCGGGACGAACTTCGCGGTCGACATCGGGCGGCGGGTCGCGGCGGCGGTCATCGCGGACGGTGTGACCGGGCAGCGGTAGGGGCACGGCGGTGCGGCCACAATGCCCCCTGCGCGTTATGACAACCAATGCGGGCATCGGCACCGCGCTCCGTATAATCCCGCGCCGATTCGCCGGACGATGAGCGAGGTGCGGGTTGAACGAGTTGTTGTACATCGATAGCGCCCTGGATCGGGCCGCCAAGCGGCGGTTCGAGCACCTCGGCCACGCCGACATCGTCATCGGGCTGCCGACCTACAAGAACACCCGCACGATCGCGCACGTCCTGAACGCGCTCGCGTCGGGCATCGTCGAGCACTTCCCGGACAAGCGCGCCCACATCGTCGTGGCGGACGGTGGGAGCACGGACGACACGCTGGCCATCGCCGGCGGCGTCGCGCTGCCGCCTGCGGTGACGCTGTCGACGCTGCAGTACCAGGGGCTCACCGGCAAGGGCAGCGCGATCCGGGCGATCATGGAGGCCGCGGCCATGCTGACCGCCTCGGCCTGCGCCGTCGTCGACGCCGACGTCCGATCGATCAACCCGACCTGGATCGAGCGCCTCGTCGGCCCGATCCTGGCCGGCGAGGCGGAGTACGTCAGCCCGATCTACACCCGCGACCGCCACGAGGTGACGATCAACGACATGATCGCCTACCCCTTCACCCGGATGCTGTACGGCGTCGACCTGCGCCAGCCGCTCGGCAGCGAGATCGCGATGTCGCCGCGCGCCTGGCAGACGTTCCTCGACAAGGACGTCTGGGAGACCGACGTCGCGCGCTTCGGGATCCATATGTGGATGGTGACGCTGGCGATCAACAGCGGCTGGCGGCTCTACCAGGCGCCGCTCGGCACGAAGACGCACGACTACAAGGACCCGACGGTCGGCTTCGAGCCCAAGTTCATGCAGGTGACCGGCACGCTGTTCCGGCTGATGTCGTTCTACCGCCGCGTCTGGCCGGACGTGAAGGGCGCCTACCGCGTGCCGGTGTGGGGAACGCTGACGCAGCTCCCGCCGGAGCCGATCCCCACCACGCGCCAGACGCTCTGGGATGGTTTCCTGAAGGGACTCAAGCGCTACCGGCGCAACCTGAGCGCGATCCTGAGCGAGGAGCAGCAAGCCGTCGTGGCCGAACTCTCGACGAGCGACCAGCCGCGCTTCCCGCCGGACGCCTGGGCCCGCATCGTCATGGACTTCGCCGTGGTGTACAACCGCGGCGAGGGCGATCCGGACAAGGTGGCCCTGTCGCTGCTGCCGCTCTACTACGCCCGCAAGGCGTCGCTGCTGCAGGAACTGGAGGGCCAACCGTGGACGGCGGTCGAGGAGGCCATCGCCCGCCAGGCGGACATGTTCCTCACGAACAAGCCGTACCTGTACCAGCGTTGGTCGTCGTACATGCCGTGGCA
This sequence comes from Candidatus Avedoeria danica, assembly GCA_016703025.1. NCBI lineage: Bacteria > Bacillati > Chloroflexota > Ardenticatenia > Candidatus Epilineales > Candidatus Epilineaceae > Candidatus Avedoeria > Candidatus Avedoeria danica. Next base: position 401,941 of record JADJCV010000003.1, on the reverse strand, counting down.
GTCGGCGATGGGGTGAGGTTGGAGGGGAAGACCAATCAACGGCTGAAGCCGGCGCCCGCCGCGGCCCCGTTGATCCCCCTACGCCGGCATCCCGCGCTGCTCTTCGAGATCGAACTCCCAGTACCCCGGACCCGTCAGGAAGTAGTCCGCGTTGATCTGGGTCATGTGCTCCTGGTCGGCCGGCACGTCGGGCTCGGGGAAGATCGCCTCGGGCGGGCAGACCGGCACGCAGGCGCCGCAGTCGATGCAGACATCGGGGTCGATGTAGAACAGCGGGTACTCGACGTTGCCCTTGGGCGACGGGACGATGCAGTCGACGGGGCAGACTTCGACGCAGTCGCCCTCGCGCGTGCAGAGTTCGGTGATGATATAGGCCATGGCCGGATCCTTCTCGTGCTCGTGCCGATTCGGTACGCGTGCCGATTCGGTATGCCCCGGATTATACGCGACTCGGCCCGGCCGTGCGCGGATCAGCCGCGCGCCAGCGCCTGCAACGCGGCGCGCACGTGGTCCTCGACGGTGGCCTCCGCGCCGAGCCCGACGGACGCGATGGCCCGGCGCGCCTCGGCCGGCGTGTAGCCGAGCGCGGTCAGCGCGGCGATCGCGTCCGCCTGCGCACCGCCTGCGCCGAAGCCCCCGTCGCCCCAACCACCGCCGACGGCGGGCGCGAACGGCAGGCCGGCCACCTTGCCCTTCAGCTCGAGGACGATCCGCTGCGCGATCTTGCGCCCGACGCCCGGCACGCCGACGAGCGCATCGACGTCCTCGGCGGCGATCGCCGACTGGAGCGTCGTTGCGTCGAACGTCGAGAGCATGGCCAGCGCGACGCGCGGTCCGATGCCGCTGACGGTCTGGACCAGCTGGAACGCGGCCAGCGTCGCCGCATCGAGCGCGCCGTAGAGCGTCAGCTCGGCCTCGCGGACGTGCAGATGGGTGTGCAGCGTCACGGCGTCGCCCTCCTGGCCGGCCGCGGCGAGGACGGGCAGCGGCACGTAGACGCGGTAGCCGACGCCGCCGACGTCGACGACGAGCGCGTCGGACTCCACTGCAGCGATCCGGCCGCTCAGGCGGGCAATCATGGGCCGGATTGTAACCCGATCGGCGGCGCCGCGGGCGCGAATCCTTCTCGGCGGCGCCGCGGGCGCGAATCGTCATCGTTTCGACCCAGGCCGGTCATCGGATCGCCAGCATTGCGCCATGGATCCGCCCGAAAACGGTCATGAACCTTAAAATGTGCTTGACGGCCGACCGGCCGCCGGGTTATACTCGCGCATCGCCGCGACCTGCCATCTGCCCGGAAGGGCGGGCGGGCTCCCTGAAGGGAGCGGATGCATTGGTTCTCGATGGGGATGTCGATGCCAGCGTGCGAGACGCGCTGGAGGGTCTCGTCCGCCTCGGCGCCAGCCGAGGCTACGTCACCGCGTCCGAGCTGTCCGAACAGCTGCCCGAGGCAGAGGATGATCCCGGCATCGCGTCATGGTGCCGTGCCTGCCTCGATGCCGCCGACATCGAGATCGTCGCCGACGAGGTTCTGCCGTCGGACGAGATGATCGCCGAGGTGGCCGAGGACCTCGAGGGCGAGTTGACGCTGGACCATCTGGTCAGCGCGCGACCGGCCAGCATGGACGGGATCGAGGACGACGACAGCGTCAGCCTGTACTTCCGCGAGGTCGGCGCCGTGCCGCTCCTCACGCGGGAAGAAGAAGTCGCCCTGGCGAAGCGCATCGAGCGCGGCCGGGGGGCCGGCGAGGAGCTCGGTTGCCCGGATCTGTGCGCGGGCCGACGACGGGCGCTCCAGCGCGCGCGGCAGGAAGGCAGCGCGGCCTGGGACCACCTCGTGAAGGCGAACAGCCGGCTCGTGATCAGCATGGCCAAGAAGTACCGCGGCCAGGGCGTGCCGTTCCTCGATCTCATCCAGGAGGGCAACGTCGGGCTGATGAAGGCGGCCGACAAGTTCGACCACCGCCGCGGCTACAAGTTCAGCACGTACGCCACTTGGTGGATCCGGCAGTCGATCACGCGCGCGCTCGCGAACCAGGGGCGGACGATCCGCGTGCCGGTGCACATGAGCGACCGGATCCGCAAGCTCTTTGCGATCGCACAGGCGATGGAGCAGGACCTCGGGCGGCGGCCGACGCCGGCCGAGCTGGCGAGCCGGATGGATCTGCCGGAGCTCAAGGTCCGGCAGATGCTCAAGGCCGCCCGACGGTCCCTGTCCCTCGAGAAGCCGGTGGGTGACGACCTGGACTCCGAGCTCGGCTTCTTCATCGAAGACGTGCACGCGCCGGACCCGCTCGAAACCGCGGCGTTCGCCCTCATGCAGGTCGACCTCGACGACGTCCTGCTCTGCCTGACGGCACGCGAGGCACGGATCGTGCGGCTGCGCTACGGACTGGACAACGGCCAGCCGCTCACGCTCAAGGAGGTCGGGCGCAAGTTCAACCTCACGCGCGAGCGGATCCGGCAGATCGAACAGGAGGCGCTGCTCAAGCTGCGCCAGCCGCACCGGCAGGAGCGCTTGCTGAGCTACCTCCGGTAGTCCCGCCGAACGAACACGAACCCGACCATCGCGCCGGCCCGCCGAGGGAACAGGCTTGCGGCACACTGTGACGTGCACGAATGGCGCAACGATGTCAACATCGTCCCGTGTTCTAACTCGCCGGCCGTACGGCGCGTTGGGCTCTCCACAACAGGTGGTACCGCGGCGCAGCAGCCGCGATCGTGATCTTCATCTGGCTCGATATCGAGCGTCAGCGATCCCGTAGGGAAGGAGAACGCCATGAAACTTGACCGGCGTCAGTTCCTCCGCGTCGGCGGCGCCGCGGCAGCCGCCGCGGCCACCGGTGCCGCGTTGGCGCCCGAGGCCGCCGCGGCCGCCCGGCCGGCCCGTCGTTGGACGGCCAAGACGAGCGCTGAAATGCCGGCGCCCGATCTCGAGACGCTGCTCCTGACGCGCGCCGCCTTCGGCCCGCGACCGGGGCAGCTCGAGCACGCGCGCCAGATCGGCGGCATGAAGTGGCTCGAGGAGCAGCTTGACTACGAGAACATCGACAACTCGGAGGTCGAGGAGCTGCTGCTCAACCGCCTGCCGACGCTCAACTGGTCGAACAAGCAGTTCCTCGATCTCGACGAGCGCGGGCAGGGCGTGCGCGAGCTCATGCAGGCGACGATCTTCCGGATGGTCTACAGCCCGCGGATGCTGCACGAGGTGATGGCCGAGTTCTGGAGCGATCACTTCAACGTCAGCATGGAGACGAACAACGTCCGGTACTTCAAGTCCGTCGAGGATCGCACCGTCATTCGGAAGCATGCGCTCGGCAAGTTCAAGGATCTCCTGACGGCCGACGCCCAAAGCCCGGCGATGCTGGACTACCTCGACAATGCGGTGAGCACGAAGCGCCAGCCGAACGAGAACTACGCCCGCGAGATCATGGAGCTCCACACGACGGGCGCCGCGGTCAACGGCTACCCGTACTCTGAAGAGGACATCAAGCAGGTCGCCAAGTGCTTCACGGGCTGGACGATCGACAACCGAGCGAACGCCCCGACGCGCGGCAACTTCATGTTCAACCCGGACACGCACGACAACAGCACGAAGACGGTCTTCGGCGAGCAGATCGCGGCGTCGCTCGGGGACGATGACGGGCGCATCGTCATCGATCTGCTGTGCGCCCACGACGCGACGCCGCGCTACATCGCCCTCAAGCTGGCGCGGCGGTTCGTGTGCGACGATCCGCTGACGGACGCGCCGCAGCTCGTCGAGCGTGTGGCCAGCGCGTTCGAGCGCTCGGACGGCGACATCCGCGACACGCTGAGCGCGCTGTTCACGTCGCGTGAGTTCGGCAGCTCGTTCAACAACTTCGGCGGCCGGCTGTCGCGCCCGACGGACCTCATCGTCCGGATGCTGCGCGTCTCGGGCATGCCGATGGACAAGTTCACGCTCGGACAGAACGCGCCGGTCTTCAACCGGATCAACTACGCCCTCGGGCGCATGGGCCACCTGCCGTTCTACTGGTCGACGCCGGACGGCTACCCCGACGTGAAGACGGCCTGGGCGGCATCCGGCGTCATGCTCATGCGCTGGAACGTCGGCCTGGCGATGTGCGGCGTCGGCGCGGGCAGCGGCATGGGCGCACGGATGGTGGACAACTGGACGCCGATGACGGCCGAGGGCGTGCAGCAATCGTTCGCCACGGCCGGCGAGGCCGTCGACTACTGGACGGAGCGGCTGCTGCACCGCGCGCTCCTGCCGGAGGATCGACAGCAGGTCGTCGGTTACCTGACGAACGGTGGGACGGACAGCACGCCGTTCGCCGGCGTGGCCAATCGGCTGCCGTATGCGGTGGCCATGATCTTCGACAGCCCGTACTTCCAGTGGCGCTAGGGAGGTCACGATGAGCTTTTCGCGACGCACGTTCCTCCAGCGTGGATCCCTCCTGGCCGCCGGCACCGCCGCGTGGCCGGAGTGGATGCCGCGGCTGGTCTTCCGCAACACCCAGACGCCCGCCAAGGGCGACGTCCTGGTGGTCATCTTCGCCCGCGGCGGCTACGACGGCCTGAACATGGTCGTGCCGCTGCAGGACTTCGGTCGGTACCGCGAGATGCGGCCGACGGTCCACATCCCGGCGCCGGACGATTCCAACACGCCCGGCAACCTGCGCGCAGTGGACTTGGACGGCAACTTCGGGATGCACCCGGCGCTGGCGCTGTCCAGCCAGGGCCGCTGGAAAGAGCACTACGACAACGGCCTGCTCGGCATTGTCCACGCCGTCGGCATGGACGACGCGACGCGCAGCCACTTCGACGCGCAGGACTTCATGGAGCGCGGCACGCCGGGTGAGAAGAAGCTGAACACCGGCTGGCTCGGCCGCCACCTGACGAGCATGCGCAGCCAGAACAACTCGCCGTTCCGCGCGGTGGGCATGGGCACGATGCTGCAGGCGGCGCTGCGCGGCCCGGTGCCGGCGGTGACGCTGCAGAGCATCGCCGACTTCCACCTCCAAGGCGACACGCGCGAGGTGGCGCGCTTCCAGCAGCAGCTGGCGCAGCTCTACAGCGGCGAGGGCTGGCTGGACGAGCAGGGTCAGTCGACGTTCGCGGCGCTGGACATGCTTTCCAGCAAGATCGGCAGCGGGGCTTACATGCCCTCGAACGGCGCCCGCTACGGTCAGAACGGCTTCCACCAGGGCATGATGCAGATCGCGCAGCTGGTGAAAGCGGACGTCGGCCTCGAGGTCGCGTGCATCGACGTCGGCGGCTGGGACACGCATGCCAACCAGGTGACGCCGGGCGCGACGGCGCAGGGCGGCATGGCGAACAACATGCTGCAGCTGGCGCAGGGCGTGACGGCCTTCATGACGGACCTGCAGGACAACTTCGATGCCCGCGAGAAGGACAAGCAGGGCGTGACGATCGTCCTGATGAGCGAGTTCGGCCGCCGCGCCTTCGAGAACGGCGGCTACGGCACGGACCACGGCCACGGCAACGTCATGTACCTCATGGGCCGCGGGATCAACGGCGGCAAGGTGCACGCCGACTGGCCGACGTTGGCCGAGGACAAGCTCGACCGCGGCGACCTGGCCGGCACGACGGAGTACCGCGACGTCCTGGCCGAGGTGCTCCAGAAGCGCTGCGGCAACGAAGCGGTGACCGAGGTCTTCCCGGGCCACACGTTCAACTTCATCGGCGTCGCCACGCCGCTGGGCACGGTGGTGGAACCGCCGACCGCGGTGCCGGTGGAGCCGACGGCGGTGCCGACGGCGGTGCCGCAGCCGACGGATGTGGTGCCGGTGCCGGCGAAGAATACGGTGTACTTGCCGGTGGGGTACAAGGGGTAGGATGCCGGCGGGAGCGCGGGGGGGTTCGACTTCCCGCCCATTGATCATCACTCGATAAAGGAGGGGCGCCCGGTGGGCGCCCCTCTTTGCGTTCCCATTCGATGGGGAGCGGTGGGCATCGCCGGCAGTCGAGCCCCATGCGATCCACCGCAGCATTGCGCGGCAGCCAAGCGGGAACGGTCATACGGGCCACCATACGACCCACCATGCGGGCCAGCATGCGGGCCACCCATGCGGTTCACGTACGATGATGCTCCGCCCAACCAACGGTGGTTCGGTCCCAGACCAATGGTGATCTGCGAGCAGACCACTGGTGGAATCCGGCGCAACCATAGGTGGTTTCGGCTCAGACCATACGTGGTTTGGCGTAGGACAGGTATCGAGCGTTGCGAACAACCCCAGCGGCGGCGTCAGGGCGCAACGGGTGCTAGCCTGCACCTGAATCGGAAGGCAACCCCCTATTCATTCGCGAGGGTCGTATCGGTGCGGGTTGCTCGCATTGGCTTGCTCAACGACTTAGCAACAAGCTTTCGCGCAGCTTCAGCTTCGTCTCCGTCGACCGTGTCACGCTTCAGAACTTCCTGCAAATAGATCTGTCACGATCATGACGGTATCGGACTCATTCACGTCTCTTGACTTGGCGGACGTAAGAATGGGCTGGAGCTTCTTGATGCCGGCGATGAGCCGGGGTGCGATCTTCGCTGGTACGGTTGCCATCTCATATCACCTTTCGCGTATTTCTGCAGACTAACGTTCGCGATCAGCGGCCGCCGACGGCGGTCCGCTGGAACGCGGGGTTAGGGCGTAATTTCATAGGCGACCTCGTGCAAGGGATAACCGGTAAGGCCGGAGGTGGTGCGGCTTTCACCTGTGAGAACGAAGCCCGCTGACTCGTATAGGGAAACCGCGGGGACGTTGCCCGAGATACACCACAGTTCGACGCGTGTGAGCGCAGCGCTGCGTGCCGCGGCCAAGACCTCTTGGACCAGAACGCGGCCAATGCCTTGGCGCCAGCAGTCGGGTTTGATGTTCAGCGCCCACAACTCAAGAGTTCCGGGCCGAGCTTTGTAGCGCGGCGCGCCGAACATGACGTATGCGACAACAGTGCCTCGATCTTCGGCGACTTGCGTCTGGAAAGGTGGCTCAGTCGCACTTATCGCGGCTCTGAGGCCTTCCAGGTTCTGCCCGGGATCCAGGGAAGCGAGGAACTCGGAAGGCATGAACTTGCGGTATGCCGCGCGCCACGCAGCAACGCGAATCTGATCGACTGCGTCGGCGTCTGCTACACGTGCTGCGCGAACCTTCATTTGCGCCCTAACTACCCACAACGCCGTGGCCACCCCACCTATCGACAGCGCGGAGCATGTTACTAGTACCTGCGCGGCGGCCCGATTGCTGCACTCCTCGTTGGTAGGCAGATCCGCCCAATACCGTGCCGGGATCCCAGATAAGATCGGCTGGGGAGGATGATGCGCATGATAGGCCGGTCGGCATGAGCCCGTCAACACGTCTGGCGCCGCCGCGGCGTTCGCGGCGGCGTGAAGCTTCTCTTCGACGAGAACCTCAGCCGCAAGCTGCCTTCGAGGCTGGCTGCGGAGTTGCCCGGTTGCTCACACGTGGGCGAGATCAGATCCGGCTTGGCGGCCGCAGTGATGCTTCGATCTGGGAGCACGCCGCCGCCCCAATCCGACGATCAGCGCATCCGATTCGACCACGGCAGATACGCCTTCCCGCCGCCCCCACCCGCCGTCCCCGTCGCCCGAGCCGTCCCCGTCGGAGCCGGCGTCGTCGACGCAATTGGCGTATCCAAAGCCGTTGCCGTGGCCTCCGCGGTCCCCGTCGCCGCCGACGTTGCCGTCCCCGTCGCCACCGCCGTTGCCGTCTCCGTCGCCATCGGCGTCACCGACGCTGCCGCCGTCGCCGAAGCCACCCCCGTTGCCGTCGGCGCCCCCGCCGTCGGCGGCACGACTTCGAGCGGCACCGCGTTCGACACCCGCGCCACCGGCGACTGGTTCCGCACCGCGATCCCCACCGTCCGCCCGTCGACGATCAGCGACGCCTGCACGGGCACGCTCAGCTCGGTGCCGCTCAGCCGCAGCGTGGCCAGCGGCACGCCGTCCCAGAGTACTTGGGCGTCCGACGCGAAGTCCGTGCCGTGGACCGCGAGCGTGAACGTCCCGGAGCCGGCCGCGACGCTCGTCGGGGCGAGGCGGGTGACGACGGGCAGCAGCGAGTTGACCAGGAACGGCACCGCGTTGGACACCGTCGTTCCCGGCGCCGGCACACGCGCCGTCACCTGTACGATGCCGGCAGTCATGAGCTGGGCGGCCGTCACCGTCGCCGTCAGATGGCCGGTGCCGCCGAACGTCGTCGCCAACGGGGCGCCGTTCCAGAGGACCAAGGTGCCGCTGATGAAGCCCGTGCCTGCGACGCCGAGCGCGAACGGCGCACCGCCGGCGGTCGCCGCCGTCGGGGTCAGCCAGTGGATCGCGGGCAGGTCGCCGAGGCTCGTCGTCGCCCAAGTGGACGGCTGGCTGCGCTCGGCGGTCTGGGGCCAGCGGTGCTGACCGCCGGGGCTGCCGACGGGCGCGGCGACGGCGTGGCCGAACGCGAGCCCTGCCAGGTGGTCCCAACCGCCGAAGCGCGCCTTGTCGAGACGGACTTCCACCGTCCAACCCGTCGGCGACTCGCCCAGCTGCGCCGCGACGCCGCTCGGACCGGGCGACGCGAAGCCGCCCGACCCGTCGCCCACCCGGCTGAGCACGCTGCCGTCCTCGGCCACGGCGAACAGGAAGTCCGTGGCCTGCGCCTGCGCATCCCGGCTGTGGTTCGCGTCAAGAAGCACTTCCACCTGGGAGCCGACATCGCCGGCGCCGCGCACGAGGCCGTGGAAGCACGCCCAGAGGTGATCGTCGGAGCGCAGCACGCGGACGGCGCCGCGGCTGCCGTCGGCATAGGGCGCCAGCTGGAGGCTGGCACCGCCGGCGTACACCGTGTCGTCGCACATGCCGTCCAGCGCCGGTCGCGCGCCGACGGGCGATCCGAGCGGCACGACCAGCGGCGCGATGGTGAACGCGGCGTCGGCGGTGCCGGTGTGACCGCTCGCGTCGTCGCCGGAGAGCGTGGCCACGCGGGCGCCCGGCGCCAGCCCGGCCACGGCGATGGCGCGGCCGTCGCCGACCGATCGCCCGTCCACGCGCCAGCTCAGCGCAGCATCGGACAGGCCGCCGTCCTCGGCGTCCAGGCCGCTGCCGATCAGCACCACGTCCACGCCCGCCGCCAGCACCTGTCCGGCTTCCGGCGCGCTGATGACGACCCCTGGCGGGCGGTTGGACACCGTGAATCCCGGCGATGTCGCGAATCCGGTGTTGTAGCCGTCGCTGGCCAGGACACGGACCATGCCCGCGTTCGGGCCGCTGCTGCCGGGCAACGTGCCAAGATCGGCCAGCTCGAGACGGCCCTCGACGTCGCTGCCGACGCCGGTCGCCGACCGCAGCGGCGGCACGTCGACGGCCAGCGTCTGCCAGCGGGCGCCGCCGTCGGGGCTGTACTGCACCGTGAAGCGCAGGCGATCGTTCGCGTCCGGGTCGAGGGCTGTCCATTCGATCGTCAGATTGCCCGTGATGACCACGCCGGCGGACGGCTTCGTCAGCGACACGATCGGCGCAGCGGCGCTGGGCGCGATGGTGTCCAGCAGCGTCGTGCCGGACCAGAGCTGGACGGCGGCCACCAGGGCGGATGGCCTGGCGAACTGATCCGCGAACAGGGCCGAGGCGCCGTCGGGGGAGTGGTCGTCCAGCGGGTTCAGCGCCAGCAGCCGATCGACGAGCACCGTGCCGGCGGCGTCCAGGAAGCGCAGCCGAAACGCCGGCGCCTGGGACGCGCTGCCGGCGCCGTTCGTGCCGAGTGCGCCGTTCATGCCGATCGATCCGATCGGGCCGACGCCGGTCGCCTGCCGGCCGATGTTCAGGCGTGTGGCCAGCGGCATCGAGTCGGTCGGCAGCATGAGCATCGTCGTGATCTTGCCGCGGATGTTCGCCGTGTCGACGACGCCGGTGACGAACACGTTCTGGGCGCCGGGGGCCTGCGCCGTCGTCGCCGGATCCGCCAAAGGCGCCAGGGGTGACGAAGGCGACAGGGGTGACAGTCGCGACAGTCGCGACAGGGGCGACAGGGGCGACAGGGGCGACAGAGGCGATAGGGGCGACGGGCGCGACAGGCGCGACAGCGCGGCCTCGAACACCGGCCCGAGCTCGCCGATCAGCGCGCGCCAGGTGTAATCGCTCACCCAGCTGCGGTCGGCGTACGTCATGAAGTCGGCCGTCTGATCCGGACGGATCGGGGTCCGCGTGCGCGTGTCGAAGCCGTAGTGGCTGGCCGGGCCGACGTTGCCGATCTGGCACGGCGGGTACTTGTAGTTGTTGTCCACATCGTCCGGGTTGCCGCAGTTGATGTGCTTGCGGCCGTGGTTGTGGGCCAGCTCCTGGGCCATCGTGCTGCCCTCGCGCAGCGCATCCCAGTTGGGGCCGAGCGGGGCGTGCGCCGGCAGCTGGACCCAGGACTGGTTGCTCACCGTGCTGGCGTAGCCGGACGAGCCACCGTTCTCCGCATCCGGATGGACCATGCCCATGAAGTGGACGGGCGCGCCGATGTTGTCGCAGGCGTCCGGGTTGAACGACAGCAGCGCCCGGGCCCAGAGCGAGACGATCACCTTGTCGCGGTCGGGGATGCCGTTCGTGAGGCCCCAGCCGTCGTCGAGCTCGTACGGTCCGTGGCACGGGTACGGCACCGGCCCGTACCAGCACACCTCGAGCTCCTCGACCGCGCTCGTGTCGCGGTACACCCAGACGTCGGGGATCGGCCAGCGGCGGTGGAAGTGGTCGACCATCGTCCCGAAGTTGGGGTCGGTCGTCTTGGGCAGCGCGGTGTTCGTTCGAACCGGCACCGTCATCACGCACACCGGCGGCACGTCGCGGAACACGACGGTCGCGGACGCCTCGTTGTTCGCGCGGTCGGGGTCGGAGTGGATCCGGCGCCCATCCACCTCGAACGTCAGGTTGACCGAACCCTGGGTGATCCAGTTGGCCGGCAGCAGGAAGATCCAGCCGTCGTTCGATCGGGCGCGATCGTAGCTGCCGCCCGTGGCCAGCGCCCGGACGCCGTTCATCGGCTGGAGGGGCGATCCGGGCAGCGGCGCGCCGCCCTTGCTGCCGACGAGCCGCGCTTCGACGTTGGAAGTGCTCGGACCCGACAGCTGCATACCGTACGCGCGGACGTACGTCGCCTTCTTGGCGACGAGCGGCACGCCGTTGCCGAGGTCCTGGATGCCCTGCGTCACCTCGAGGCCGTCCGCCTTCAGATCGCGGACGATCGGCGCCGCGTTCAGCGGGAGGGTGTAGAGGCCGACGCCGCGGCGGGCGAAGAACAGCCGGTCGCCGACGATGAAGACCTTGCCGTCGACCTTCGCCTGCGCCGTCGCGATCGTGTCGGCACCCGTGCCTGCGGCGGCGTTGTAGGCGCGGCGCTTCACGTCGCCGTTCGGGTTGGTCACGGTCGTGTTGTCGAGCTCGGTCCAGTAGACGTTGCCGGCGGCCGCGACGAGCTGGCCGATGGACCAGTTCACGGTGGCCCCGTAGAACGTCAGCGGGTCGTCCAGCGTGCAGATCGTGAGCTGGTTGCAGCTGCGGAAGCGGATCGTGAACGTGTTGTTCGCGCCGCTGGCCACGCGCTCCACCCAGTAGACACGGTAGTTGCCCCGCACGCCGCCGAGCGATTGGTAGAGCAGGCCGTGGCCCTGCGTGTTCGCGCCGAACGGCGCGAACCGCTGGCGGTCGCCGTTGCACGGCAGCGCGCCGCACGTGACGTTGATCGTCCAGACGCCCGTGGCCTCCGTCCAGTAGACGTAGTTGCCGACGACCATCAGGTCCGTCGGCAGCGCGGTCGTGTCGGCGACGGTCTCGATGACGCCGGTGCCGTCCATCGGCGCGCGGAAGATCTTGTTGCCCGCGTGGGCCCAGTACAGGAAGCCGCCGGCGGCGACGAGCGACCGTCCCGCGTTCGGCTCCTGGCCGGCGGCGAGCGACCGGACCGGGACCGGCGTGAATGGTTCGCCGAGGGGCATGCGTGCGATGTGCTGCTGGCTGGCATCGTAGTAGTACAGCCCGTCATCGGCCGACAGAAGTCCCAGGAAAGTACTGCAGCGCGCCCCGTCGTTGATGTCCTGGATCGTGAGCTGCTGTCCGCCGATGACGGGCTTGCGCATCAGCGCGGCGAACGGGTTGAACTCGTCGGCAACGCAGTTGTGGGCCCAGTAGGCGAGCCCTGAGCCGACGGCCCACTGCTCGACGTTGTCGGCGGCGAATGGGACGGGCACGTCGCTGGGCGCAGCTGTGACGCTGCGCGCGCCTGACGGGGCGCCGGCGGCGAGGGCGAAGGCGAGCGCCGCGAGGACGGCGAGGGCAGGGCGGACGGGGATCAGACGGGACGACGACGCCGGGAGCGACGTGGTGCGGGGGGGCGGCACGAGCGGCTCCTTGGGGGTGCGCGAAAGGCGCCGGGACGGGTCCGAGGGGGGACTGGGACCGAGGAGCACGGTAGGCCAGGCGCAGCGAAATGGCGAATCGCCTCTGCAACACCCGGGTCATTCGGTCGCGTGTCGCATCATGACCCCGACATCCCACATCGTCACGAACGCACGCCGTCCCAGGTGCATGACTCGGACGGGCTACCGCCCCACCCTTCGCCTCAACCGCTCCCCCCGTCGCGCCAAGTCCGCCGCCGCGCGCCCCCGCCCGCGCCGCGGTCGAAGGGCGCCGGCGGCCAATCGCTCCGCCGCCGCTTCGGTCAACGCCAGCGCCCGGTCCAGGTCCGGCGGCGATGCGCGGTGCTCCCAATACTTCGCCTGTTCCTCGTACGGGAAGAGCCGCATCGACGTCGATTCCAGCTCCGACCACAGCGCCAGCGCCGCAGGCCAATCGCCGGCGCGCTTGTGCATGTCCGCCAGACGCATGGATGCTTCGTCCCGCAGGTCCGGCGGCAGCGTCCGCACGAGCGCCGCCTCGTAGGCCGCCTGCGCCCGCGGACCGGCGCCGGCCGCCTCGCACGCGCGGGCCAGGCTGAGCCAGTCCACGCCGTGGGCGACGGCGTGGTCGGGATGGGTCCAGCTCCGCGACACGCGCGTCGCCAGGCTGACCATCGTCAGGATGTCGAGGGCGTTGTGGTGAAAGATCCCGACGAGCGGGCGGGCGTCGCCGTCGTGCTGGTAGCGGAAGTAGCGCTCCGGGATCAGCCAGCCCGGCACGTCGTCCGCCCGTTCCAGGTCCAGGATGTGGCGCTCGAGCGACTGGAGCGAGCAGCTCGCCAGGCGACGGCGCCACAGTCGGCGGGCGATCGGCAGGAGGTCGAGGTGCGGTCGGGCATCGAGGCCGTCGGGCGCGGCGCGGCGGTGGAGGCGGAAGCGGGTGCGCAACAGCGGCACGTCGAACGTGCGGCCGTTGAACGTGACGAGACCCGACGTGCCGTCCAGCCACTCGGCGACGGCCTCGAGCTGGGCGCGCTCTTCGGCCGGATGGCGCATGAAGAACTGGCGCAGCTGGAACACGCCCTCGTGAAACCGGCCGACGCCGATCAGGAAGGCGTACGTGCCCGTGCCGCCCATGAGCCCCGTCGTCTCGGTGTCCAGGAACGCGGCGTTCGCCAGATCGAGGTCGGCCAGCCGCGCGTCGCCGGCCAGCTCGGCCAGTGCGGCGGCGTCGACACCGTGCACCGCGCCGAGCAGCTCGCCGCCGTGCGCATCGTCCGCGGCGCGGCGCAGCGTGCTGACCCAGCACGCGCCGTGCTCGGTCGCGTGCTCCAGGCCGGGCACGGCCTCCTCGATCGGCAGAACCGCCGGTGATCCGATCCGCGCCACCGTCGTCGTCGACGACGATACCGGGTGGCCGTTGCCATCGACCGCGACGTCAGCCGGCCGCACCGGCGCGACGATCCCGGCGGCGCCGAGCTGCACGCCGAGGCGGGCCAGACGAGCGACGAGGGCGGGGTCGGGGGTGGAGCCGGGAAGCATGGGGGGATCATAGCATCCGCCGAAGGTCAGTTCGCACCGCCCAACGCCCTCCTCCGCCAAGCATCCTCCCCCTCCCCCAGCATTGGGGGAGGGGGTTGGGGGGAGAGGGCCTTAGGCGCCCCACTCACCGCACCACCACCCCCTCCCGCAACCGCTCCAACGTCCTCTCCCCAATCCCCGCCACGCCCAACAGATCCTCCACCGCCGTGAACGGCCCGTTCGCCGTCCGCCATGCCACGATCCGCGCCGCCAGCGCCGGCCCGACGCCGGGGAGCGCGTCGAGTTCGTCCGCGGTCGCGCGGTTGATGTCGATCGGACCGGACGGCGGCGACGCGGCCCCCGACATTTCGCCGTCCGTCGATGCCGATGCCCCCGCCGCCGGCGCCGCCTCGCCCGTGCGCAGGACGTACACCTGCGCCCCGTCGGTCAGCGCGGCGGCCAGGTTCAGCGCCGGCGACGCGCCGTCCGCCAACCCGCCCGCAGCCGCGACGGCGTCCGCGATGCGTGCGCCCTCCCTCAGCCGCACGACGGCCGGACGGCGCACGGCGCCCGCCACATGAACGGTGACGACGATGGCCGTCGGCGACGGCGCAGGCGTCACGGTGGGCGCCGGCTCGATGCGGACGGCGGTGGCGCGCGGGTCACGCAGGCGGTGGACGATCAAGCCGAGGGCGGCGAGGTTGACGAGAACGATCGTGGCGAGGTCGCGGAGGTGGTTCATCGGCGGGAGGTTACCCTTTCGGGCGGGCCGTGCGAAGGGCGATCGCGACACGTCGGCGACAGGCGCGCGACGCGTCTGGGTGCGCCGCATGTGCAGATCGTGCGTATCGGCACCGGCACCTCGGGAGTTAATACTGTGGGGCGTTAATGCAATCGGCACCCCGTGCGGCGTCGGCACCGTGACCCGCACCATGAAAGGACGCTTCATGGCAGCCCGAACCCCCATCCGGCTGACCTCGCTCATTTCGCGTCGCGGCATCGTCGCGCCCGTGATCACGTTGGCCGTCGTGCTGTTTGCGGCGGGTGCGACCGCACGGGCGTCGGGTACCGGACGCGACGGGCGCGAGGCGGCGGGCGCAGCCTCCGCGCTGCAGCAGCCGATCGGCTACGACCTGGTGGCGACGTGGCGCGGGTTCGCACGGCCGTCGCGGGTCACGCTCGGGCCGAACGGGCGGATCTACGTGCTGGACGAAAACGGCGTGAAGGCCGTGGCGCCCGACGGCACGGTCGAGGCGCAGTTCTGGGCGAACGCGGCGCGCGAGATCGCCGTGGACGACATCGGCAACGCGTACGGGCTGCGGGACAAGTACGTCTTCAAGTTCACGGCCGATGGGCTGCGCTGGACGCGGCAGATCGACGGCATCCCGCACGCGCTGGCCGGCGAGCGGCTGGCCTACCTGTCGAACATCGCCTGGAACGCAGACCAGCGGCGGATCGTCGTGCCGTGGGACGTCGAGCTCATGCGCGAACAGTGGTACATGGAGCAGGGCAGCGAGGCCAAGCTGGACTATCAGTACCGCTTCCTGGAGCACGTCTACTGGGATCTGCAGTTCATCCTCGGCAAGCGCTACGCGCTGAACCGGACGCTCCGCCAGGTCGAGGTCTACAAGAACGGCGTCCTGAACCCGCCGACGATGCCGGACAGCACGATTCCGCTGCCCGTGGCCGCCGAGCGGATGGCCGTCGGGCCGGACGGCTCGATCTTCGTCCTTTCCCGCCGGCGCTGGATCCACCGCGTGGACGCCAACGGCGACATCCTGGGCGTGCTCGATGCGATCGACCTCGAGCCGACGCTCGATCCCTATCCGGTGACGGACCTGACCGTCGATGGCAACGGCAAGGTATACGTCGCCGACCGGGCCGCGAACAAGGTGCGGGTGTACGCGCCGGGGGCCGAAATCGACCCGAATGCGGGGCTGGCGCCGGACGAGGGGCTGCGCTGCCAGATCGTCGTGAACAAGGGTGCGGCGCCGACGTTCCTGCAGCTGGGCGAGCAGACGCACGTGACGCTGACGCTCGGCGGCGGCTGCCCGACGGCCGGCGAGCGGATCGACATCGCTCTCGTCGTCGACCACTCGGACTCCATGCAGGGCGAGAAGATCCAGCAGATGCGGGAGGCCGTCGCGGCCTTCGTGAACAACCTGAACCTGACGCGCGATCAGGTGTCCCTGGTGTCGTTCGAGTCGACGGCGCAGATCGAGACGCCGATGACGCAGGACAAGGCGCTGATCCTGGGCAAGGTGATGGGCCTGCAGGCCGAGGGCGGCACGAACATCGCGGCGGGCATCGACTACGGCCGGACGGCGCTGAAGGTCTCGCCGCGCTGGGGCCAGCCCGGTGTGAAGTCGATCATCGTCCTCATGACGGACGGCGTCCCGTTCAACAACTCGCGCATGCGCACCGTTGAGGCCGCGGACCGCGTGAGGTTCGACGACATCACGATGTTCGCGATCGGCTTCGGCGATGACGCCGATCCCGATCTGCTCCGGCTGTGCGCCACCGACCCCGGCCTCTACCGCTTCGCGAAGGACGGCACCGAGCTGCTGAAGGTCTACCGCGAGCTGGCCGAGCAGATCACGGCGTCCGTGCTGCTCAAGGAGACGACGATCATCGACGTCGTGCCGGACAACATGACGTACGTCGAGGTGCGGGGCGCCGTACCGCCCGCCGCATGGGATCCCGTGGCCCGGACGCTGACCTGGACGTTCACGGACGTGCCGTTCAGCGGCATCACGATGTCCTACTGGCTCCAGCCGCAGGAGGTCGGGACGTGGCCGACCAACGTCGTGGCCACGCACACCGGCACGGACGGCCTCTCGAAGCCGCAGTCCGGCCCGTTCCCGATTCCGTACGTCGTCGTCGTCGCCCCCGGCACGCCGAGCCCGACGCCGTCGTCCACACCCACGGCCAGCGCGACGCCAACCGCAACCGCGCCGCCGACCGGCACGCCGACGCTCTACCCGCCCCCGCCGACCGAGACACCGACGCCGACCGTACCGACGCCGTCGCCCACACCGACGTCGACATCGACCGCCACGCGGGACGTCCGCGTGACGCCGAGCGTGACCCCGACGCCGCCGTCGACGTCGACAACCACCCGCACGACGACGACAACCGTGCCGTCCGTCACGCCGACCCCGCCGACCGTCGTCCTGCCGCCGACGCTGACGCCGACGCCGGCCGGATACAAGATCTACATGACGATCCTCTACAACGACCGGTGCTTCAAGCTCTACGCGGACGTCATCCTGGTGATCGACGCCAGCACGTCCATGCGGGACCGCACGGACGCCGGCGTCCAGAAGCTGGCGGCGGCCAAGCGGGCGGCCAAGGTGTTCCTCGACCAGCTCCAGCTGGGCGATGATCTCATCGGCCGGCACGACCAGGCGGCGGTCGTCTGGTTCAACGACACGGCCAAGCTGGAGCAGCCGCTGACGAACGACCGGGCGCAGCTGAACGCGGCGATCGATCGGATCACCATGGTCGAGGGGACGCGGATCAACGCCGGCCTCGAGGTCGCCAACCTCGAGCTCCTCCACCCGACGCGGCGCAAGATCGAGAACCAGCCCGTCGTCGTCCTCCTGTCCGACGGCCTGCCGAACCGCACGACGCCCGAGGAGGCGATCCGCGCATCGGACGGGATCAAGCGTGACGGCGCCTACGTCTTCACGGTCGGGGTCGGCCGCAACGACGAGATCTTCCGCGACCTGCTCCGCCGGATCGCGAGCCAGCCGAGCGACTTCTACGAGTCGACGTCGGGGGATGATCTGAACGCGATCTACCAGGCGATCGCGGGGCAGGTGGTGTGCCGGGGGAGGCGGGAGGGGGGGTGAGTCCTACGATGCCGCGGAGACTGCACTCCCTCCCTGCATCGACGCGCGGAGCGCCGAACTCAGAAAGTCCGTGGCGCCGAGAATCTCGAGCAGCACCGGACGATCGTCAGGGCTGAGGTGCAGGATCAACGGGCCGGAATGCTCGGCATGGTCGATCGTCATCGACGGATCAAGTTCGATCAGGAGGATGTCCTCCTCACGGTCATAGCGAATGTTCATAGCGCGACCTCCTGCCCGGATAGACGGTGATCACAACGACGTCGCTGCCCTCTTGACGATAGACCACCCGGAGTACATGTTGCTCCCCAAACCGCCGCTGCGCGATCCATGGATAGCCGTCGGTCTCGCGGAGGTCCGGATCGGTGACCACCGTAACCACGTCGGCCAAGGTGACGCTGACCCCGTGGCGCGCCAGGAGATCGAGCTTGTCTTCGGCGTGCTTGGTCAGTCGGACGGCCACGGGGTGATGATAGCGTCGGGACGGGTGGGGCAAGTGCTGGGGCGTGTCTGCAATCCCTGCGGCGCGGCGACGCCTGCCGCCAAAGCCCCTGGTGGCGTCCCGGGAACCGGATCCCTCTGCAAACACACCCTAGCGAGCATGGGCGGTGGATCAATGTGGTTTGCCGTCGATTCCCCGTGATTCGTGATCGAAATCACGGTGATCTGCGGGTCCAACTGCGGCCGATCGCACTTCTGCACGCCAAGCCTCCTAACTGCCAACAGCCGGCCAGTACCGCCCCGCGCAAGGCAGAGCCACCGCGATCGTCCGGTACACGTCCGCCAGCTGCTCCGCGTCCGGCGCCAGGTGCACGTGCTCCGGCGATGACGCCATCGCGCGCAGCGCGTCGACATCGAGGTCTGCGCCGACGCCGACCGTGTAGATCGTGATCCCCGCCGCCTTCGCCGCCGCCGCGTTCGCCACGGCGACGTCGACCGGCACAGGATTCGCACGGCCGTCCGTGAGAACGACCATGACGGGTGTGTGTGTCGGGCGATGGCGAACGCTGCCTAACTCGTTGGCGGCCGCTAGGATGCCGAGGTCGATCCGCGTCTGCTGCGCCAAGGCGATGCGCGTCAGCACCCCGTCGAGATCCGATCGCACGCTCGTGAGCGTCTGCAATGTCAGGACGTCGGCGTTGAACGCGATGAGCGCAGCCTGATCGCCCTTATCCAGTCGCAGCAGGTCGAGTAGCATGCGGGCGGCCTCGGTTGCGGCGTCGAGCTTCGTACGGCCGGCCACCGTGCGTTCGAGCATGGACGTGCTGGCGTCGAGGACGAGGGCGACGTCGAGGCGTTGCTCGTCGGGGAGGCAACGTTCGCGGTGAGCGAGGGGGAGGAAGAGTCGGCGCCGCTGCGCCGTTGGCGTAGCGCTGGGCGTCGCTGTTCGTTCCAGCGTCGGCACGGGAGTGTCGGACGGGGGAGCGGTCACGGTGGAGGTTGAAGTGACGGTCGGCGTCGGCGAAGGCGTCACCAGGCCGTTGGCAGTCCAGATGTCGTTCGGGAAGTTGCCCAGGTCTGGGCACGCCGTCAGAAATCGCCGAATCGCTTGGCTTCGGCCATCGTCCGACACCTCGATCACCACGAACTCCGCAGCCACCGAGTTGGATGCCGCGATCACGTACTGACCGCTCGCGCTCCAAGCAACCGCGAACATGGGGCTCGTCTCGCCGCCGCCGAGCAGCTCGGTCCGGCGCGCCTCGGATTCGTACGGCGGCGGAATCGCTGCGCGCGAGAGTTCGGTCAGGGTTCCATCGTCGTCGATCCGGTAGATTCCGATCGAGTGGATAAAGTGCACGGCCAGCAGGTCCCGATTCACCCAGCCCGCGTTCCACGCGACACCGCCGACGAACGGTACACCGTCGCCGATCGGCAAGCGCTTGGATGTGCGTCGTTCGAGATCGAACAGCAAGACGCTTCGATCCCGCATGCCGTTCATGACGACACGGCTTCCATCTGGATCCATCGTGGCATGCAGCGCTCCGGAAAGGCGGCGAGCTTGGGTCGCCGAGAAGTCTTGCAGCGCCGTTGAGGCCCCGGCGATGGGTGCATCGACCTGCCGCGTCGTGGCCGGATCCAGCGTCACGACCGTTCCGTTCGCCAGCGCCGCCACCAGACGATCGGTGGCGCTGCTGTGGAAGAACTCGATGGCGAGCGCATCCAGGGGCGTCCGATCGAGCAGCGCCACGCCGGAGGGATGGGCGGGGTCGTTGTCCACCAGTCGCCCGCGAGTAATGAAGTGCGGCGCCTGCGGAACGAGGAATGCATTGCGACAATCCATGGCCAGATAGTCCGCTTCGGCGACCACGAACGTGCCGTCCGACAAGAACGCAATGCCCCCATGGGTGGCATAGTTGATCTCACCCGTGAGCCGGCGCGAGCGCGGGTCGGCCCGCTGCGGCGAGCTCAGGTCGAGGGCAACGAGCGCGGGCGCGCAGTTGGCGATGCCGCTGTCGCGAATCGGCGTCCCCCAACTGTTGGCCAACGTGGCAAGGCTCGTGGTCAGATCAGAGTGGACGGCCAAGCGTCCCGGCGAGACCAGCGTATCGCCCCGATGGACGGTCGATCCGTCGACGACATTCAATACCGAGATGGCGTCACAGCCGGGTTGATCGACGGCGATATCCTCGGTGACAAACACGAGGTCCGTGGAGTCGATCGGCGGCGCCGTTTCCGCTGCGACCGAGGAGACCGTGACCGCGGCGGCCAGCAGCGCAACGGTCACGAGGCTCGCCGCAATGCATTCGACCCCCCACCATCGGGCGCGCGTCATCCGAGCCGCCAACCACCGTCGTCGTCCTCGCGTGGATCGGCGTCGGCGGCGGTCGGGCGGCCGTCTTCCGCCTCCTCGACGATATGCACCTCCCGCCCCGAGCTCCCCTGCGACGGCCCGACGTGCCCCGCCGCCTCGAGATCATCCAACAGCCGCGCCGCGCGCGAGTAGCCGATGCGCAGCTTGCGCTGGAGGAAGCTCGTGCTGGCCGTGCGGTGCTGGCCGATGAGGGCGACCGCCTCGGCCCATAACTCGTCGCGCGGATCGCCGCCATCCCCGGCCCCGCCCGTGCCCCCCGCGCCGCCCTTCAGCATCTCGTCCCAGAGCTCGGGCTGGATGAGCGGGTCGGGGATACCGAGCGTCAGGCTCATGTCGGGCTGAGGCTCGCCGCTCGCGGCGGGCGGGCGGGCGGCGTACTTCCAGTGGTGGCCGAGGCGCTCGATCTCGGCGTCGCTCAGGTAGCACCCCTGGATCCGCTGGAGCTTGCTGGAGTCGGCGGCCATGTAGAGCATGTCGCCCCGCCCCAGAAGCTTGTCCGCACCG
Source organism: Candidatus Avedoeria danica (assembly GCA_016703025.1). Classification (NCBI taxonomy): domain Bacteria; kingdom Bacillati; phylum Chloroflexota; class Ardenticatenia; order Candidatus Epilineales; family Candidatus Epilineaceae; genus Candidatus Avedoeria; species Candidatus Avedoeria danica. The sequence goes on along the minus strand of JADJCV010000003.1, from coordinate 380,896 downwards.
ACGCTGTCGAGGATCACGCGGGAGTCGATGCTGCTCGAGACGGCGAAGGCGATGCGGGCCGGGAAGTTCGCCTTGATCAACCCGGTCACGACGTCGACGCTCGGGCGCTGCGTGGCGAGGACGAGGTGCATGCCGGTGGCGCGGGCGAGCTGCGCCAGGCGCGTGATCAGGCGCTCGGCCTCCTCGGGGGCGACCATCATCAGGTCGGCCAGCTCGTCGATGACGATGACGAGGTACGGCAGCGTCGGCCGCCCGGCCGCGGCTTCCATCACGTTCCATGTCTCGATGTTCCGCGCGCCCGCCTCGGCGAACGCCTTGTAGCGCCGCTCCATCTCCCGCACCGCCCACTGCAGCACGCCCACCACGCGCTCGACCTCGACGACGACCGGCGCCGCGAGGTGCGGCAGGCCGCGGTAGCCGACGAGCTCGACGCGCTTCGGGTCCACGAGGACGAGCTTGAGCGTCTCGGGCGTGTGCGTCATGAGCAAGGAGCAGATCAGCGTGTTGATCGCCACGCTCTTGCCCGCGCCGGTGGCGCCGGCGATCAGGAGGTGCGGCATCTTGGCCAGGTCGGCCGCCACCGGCTTGCCGCTGATGTCGCGGCCCAGACCGATCGGCAGCGCGCCCTTCTCGGCCACCTTCTTGAACGCGTCGCTCTCGATGATCGAGCGAAGGCTCACGACGTCCTCGGCCTTGTTCGGCACCTCGATCCCGACGTACGGTCGCCCCGGCACGGGCGCCTGCACCCGGATCGGCGCGGCCGCGAGCGCGAGGGCCAGATCGTTCTGCAGCGCGACGATCCGGCTCACCTTCACCCGGATCCGTTCGCCCTTGCGCTCGATCACGCCCGGCTCCAAGCCGAACTGCGTGATCCGCGGCCCGCGGTTGATCTGCACGACCTTGACGGGAATCCCGAAGTCGGCCAACGTCTGCTCGATCGTGTGCGCCTGCGCCTCGGCATCGTCCGGCATCGCCGCGCCGCCGTCGACGACCTCGTCGAAGATGTCCGGGATCCGGGGCAGGATCCACTCCGGCTTGGTGGCCGCCCGCGCCATGCCGGGGCCGGGCGCGACGTCGGGCGCCGGGCCGGCGCGGTCGACGGCCGTCTCGCCGGGAATCGGCGCGCGCACGGCCTCGACGACGGCGTCGGGGTCGATGCCGGCCTCGCCGTCCGTCCGCATCGCCGGCACCGCCCCTGCCGCGGGCATCGCTGCCCCACCGCCCAGCGGATCGAACCCATCCGCGTCCGGATCCCAGAGGCCGTCCTCGTCCAACGCGGGGTCGAGCGCTCGCATCCGCGCCCGCCACCGCCGGCGAAGGCCGGACGGCAACAGCGCGGACAGCGGCAGGAAGACCGGGGCGATGAAGCGCGCCCCGGCGAGCAGCCAGCCGCCGATTGCGTCGAGCGTCCGGCGAACGGTGTGGCCGAGCGCCACGCTGACGCTGAAGACGAGCGCGACGACGAGCGCCGCCAGGCCGGCGACGGCGCCGAGGTTGCGCGCCAGACCGTAGCCGAACGCCCAGCCCACCCAGCCGCCGCCGCGGCCCTCGACAGCCACCTGCTTCAGCACGGCGAGGTCGCTCGACAGGTCGGCGCGGGGGGACGTGACGGTCACGAGGAGGTGGACGGCGGCGAGCGCCAGGACGTACGTGACGGCGCCGGCGATCGGTCGGCTCCAGCGCACGTCGGCCGTCCCGTCGACGGCGTCCAACACGAGCCAGGCGCCCAGCGCGCCGACGAGCCACGGGAAGGCGACATACCCCCAGCCGAACGCCCAGTGCAGCGCCCGGAGCCACCCCGCCCCGACGGCGCCGACGGCGTCGACCGGGCTGATCAGCATGACCAGCGTGACGACGCCGACGATGACGAGCAGCGACCCGACGACCTCGCGCCGGCGCGCCGGCGAAAGGCGCGGGAGCACCGGCGCGGCAGCGCGTGCGGACACGCGACCGCCGCGGGGGGCGGCGGTGCGCGGCGGGGTGCTGCGTGCGGCAGGCTTGCGGGCGGCCACGGCGTCTCCGGTTCAGCGTGCGGGATCGCGATGCCGTGTGAACAGGCGTTCGGAGATTATATCACGGGGGCGCGATGGGCCTTAAGCGGTCGATGTCGTGACCGCCTCGTCCCCTCGCCCCGGCATCACCCGGCAAACCAACCCCTTCAAGTACGCCCCCTCCGGGAACGCCAGCCGCACCGGATGGTCCGCCGGCTGGCCGAGGCGCTCGAGGATCTGGACGTCGCGCCCGGCATCCGTGGCGGCGCCGAACGCGATCTTGCCGAACAGGTCGGTCGTCAGGAGCCCGCTGCACGAGAACGTCGCCAGGATCCCTTCCGGCCGCAGGATCTGCAGCGCGACGTACATGAGGTCCTTGTAGGCCCGTGCCGCCTTGTCGACCTGCCCGGCGTGGTGGACGAACTTGGGGGGGTCGAGGATGACGACGTCGAACGACCGGCCGGCCGCGCGGCAGGCGCGCAGGTAGCCGAAGACGTTCGTCTCGACGTTCGTCATCCGCCCCGTGCCCGTCGCGGCGGCGGCGCCGGCGTCCGCGTCCTCGGCATCCTCCCGTCCGTCGGCCACGACCCAGCCGGCCCGCGCCGCCGCAGCAGCAGCCTGCGCCAGTGCCGGCCCGGAGCTGTCGACGTTGACGACGTGGCGCGCGCCGGCCGCCAGGGCGTGCAGCGCGAAGCCGCCCGTGTAGCTGAACGCGTTCAGAACGTCGGCGCCGCCGCACCAGCCGGCCACCGTGCGGCGGTTCGTGGCTTGGTCGAGGTAGGCGCCCGTCTTGTGGCCGGCGACGATGTCGACGTCGAAGGCGATCGGGTCCGCGACGCCCCGCTCGCGCACCGTCACGGACGGCGGCGGCGGCTCGCCCCACAGCGGGCCGGCGGTGGGCGCCAGTCCCTCCTTGTCACGCACGTCGTCCGTGCTGCGCTCGTACACGCCGCGCACGGGCACGTGAACCGCCACGGCCTCGGCGATCAGCGGCGCGATGCGCGCGCGCGCCGCGTCGGCGCCGACGGACAGCGCCTGGAGGACGAGCCACGGGCCGTAGCGGTCGACGACAAGGCCGGGCAGGCCGTCGGACTCGGCGTGGACCAGGCGGCAGGCGCCGTCGGGGTCGGCCAGCAGGCCAAGGCGCGCCCGCAGCGCGACGGCGCGCGTCAAGCGCCAGCGCCAGGCATCGCCGTCGAGGTCTTCGTCCTCATCCCACGTCATCAGGCGTACGACGATCTGCGACGACGGGCTGTAGTGCCCGCGGGCCAGCCACGCGCCTTCGGCGTCGCACACGTCGACGACATCGCCGCCCTGCGGATCGCCGCTCAGGGTGCCGACGGCGCCCGAGAAGATCCAAGGGTGGCCGTTGCGGACCGGCTTGTCCCGGCCCGACTTCAGCACGATCCGGCCAACGGAGGTCATCGCCCGCTCCTTCAGGTGTCAGGCGCAGCCCGCCGCCCAGCGCCGCCGCGCAATTGCGCACCGCGGCCTCGCCCGCCACAATACCACGTCCGACCGCCGATCACCGATCCCGCCGCACGCGACGAGGCCCCGATGCGCCAATTGACCGCGCTCTTCGACGCCCCCCTCCCCGCGTCCGCGGCACGCCGCGCGCTGGCCGCCGCCGGCTTTGCCGATGCCGACATCGACGGGTTCTCGACCCAGGCGGGCGAGTCTCCATCGGCCGGCGATCCCGCGCGCCGGCACGGCGATCTGGCCGCCGAGATCGCGCTGCGCGCCGCACGCCTGGCCGCCGATCCCGCCGACGGCCTCGCGGCGGCCATCGCCGAGACGCTGCACGCCCGCGGCGTGCCGGCCACGCACGCCGGCGACATGGCCGGCCGGGTGGCGGTCGGACGCGGGTGGCTCGTCGGCGTCGTGTGCCCCGACCGGCGCGCGGCCAAGGCACGGCTGGCACTGCTCGGCGCGGCGCCGGTGGCGCTGTTCTGAGAGTGCCACTTGCACCCCGACGTCGGAGGGGCATAATCCCGCCGGCTCAGTCCACCTTCATCACGGTCTCACACGCTGCTCATGCGGTGAGGGTGCTGCCGCGACGTGTCGCGGCCGCACGATCGAAGTGCCGGCAGCATCGACGGGGGTCGCCGATGCGGAACCGGGCGCTGCGCGATTTGGGCGATGCCGGTCGCGCCCATGCAGCGCCCAAAGAGGGGGAGGCCAACACATGCTGAATCGTTCCAATCGGGCCATCGCCGCGGCCACGCTCGGCGCCGTGCTGGTGGCGGCAGCCATGTGGCTCGTGCCACAGGGTCCATCGGCGCCGGTGGCGGCGTCCGAACTGACGCAGCGCAACCGGATCAGCAGCTGCAAGGGCGAGATGAACGGCGCCGTCGTCACGGACACGATGCTCCTGTGCGAGCAGTCCGCGATCGTCGTCGACGCCGCGCCCGCGTGCTCGAGCTGTCCCGGCGGCCTGAACGTCGTCTTCGTCGAGGTATCGGAGGCGTTCCACGCCGACTGGCAGAACGACGCCGCGATCGGCGTGCTGCAGCACCTGGACACGATCCGCAGCATGACCGTGCGCGTGGCCGTCGTCCACTACGACAGCCGCCAAGTCGTCACGCGGTTGCGGCTGACGGAACAGGTTTCGCGCGCCCGGGGTCCGCTGAACGAGCCGCGGCTCGGCCATGATCCGCACGGCGACTTCGTCGGCGCAGCGCGCGAAGCGCTCTCGATCCTGCGCGACTCGCGCCAGGACGTCGAGCGCCAGGGCCTGCCGACGCCGTGTGAGGCGGTCGTGTTCTTCGCCTCGACGAAGAGCGCGTTCCCCCAGGATGAGCAGAAGATGCTCGAAGCGGCGCAACTGATCAAGGGCGACCGCGTCCCGCTGTTTGTCGGTTGTCCGGAGTCCAACACGGGCGACTACTGCCGCACAACGCGCAAAATGCCCTCCAAGTCCACGTGGTACGCCGAGGTTCCCGACACGCGCAAGCTGGCCAGCGCGATGAGCGGCCAGACGCGCAGCCTTGAGAAGGACGTCGGCGTCCGGACGTTCGGCCTCTCGCAGCTGATCCCGCCGGGCCTCGAGGTCGAGGCCGGCTCGATCGATCCGGCGCCGTCGGAGGTCATCGGCACGTCCGGGACGACGATGACGCTGAAGTGGGAGTGGCGGAACCCCGAGGCGCGGCAGCCGCAGACCGTGACGTTCAAGCTCAAGCCGCTGCTCACCGGCGTGTGGCCGGTGGACGGCGAGATGCAGATCACGGACATGGACGGCATCAAGGCCAAGGTCTTGATGGCGCAGAAGGTGATCACCGTCACCGGACCGTGCATCCGGCCCTCCGAAACGCCGATGCCGTCCGACACGCCCGAGCCCCCGCCGACGAGCACGCCCGAGCCCCCGCCGACACCGACGCCCACCGATCTCCCGCCGACGGCGACGCCGACGCGTGAGCCACAGCCGATCTACCTCCCGGTGTCGCTGCGCGAGCCGACCTGCAAGAACCTCGAGCGCCACGCCGACGTCGTCCTCGTCATCGACATGTCCACCAGCATGAACCGCCAGAGCGTGGACGGTGCGCAGAAGAAGGCCACCGTGATCGACGCCGCCAAGGCCTTCGTCGGGCGGCTGGACCTCACGGCCAACGAGGAGGGCAAGAGCGACCACGCCTCGATCGTCGGCTTCAACAACGATGCCTGGGTCCAGCTCGAGATGACGAACGACGCCACGGCGATCATGACCGCGCTCGACACCCTCGACCTGCGCCAGAAGGAAGGCACGCGCCTCGACTTGGCGTTCCTCAAGGGCGCCGAGGCGCTGCAGAGCGGCCTGCGCACCACCGAGAACATGGCCGTGCTCGTCATGCTGACCGACGGTCTGCCCAACCGCGTGCCGGCCGATCCGGAGACCGGCCGCGTCGAGGACACCGTCATCAAGGCGGCCCAGGTCGCCAAGGACATGGGCGCCAGCGTCTACACGATCGGCTTCGGCCGCTCGACCGGTGACGACATCATCGACCTCGTCTACCCCGAGCTGCTCGCGGCGTGCGCCACGAACCCGAGCATGGCCTACATCGAGCCGCGCGCCGACCGCATGGCCGCGATCTACGGCGAGATCGCCTCGGTCTTCACGTGCCCCAAGGAGCGGCACGACTGGAGCCAGCCCTGGCCATAGGCGCCCTCCCGTAGGGGCGACGCGAACGCGTCGCCCTCCTCGCCAACGTCCATCCACGCTCTCCGCCACCCACGGGCGGCGGGTCACCCGTCAGGGTCGACCCGCCGCCCGCTTCGTTTCGGTGTTGCGGTTTCGGTGTTACGATCGCCCCCGTGTCCAAGCCGCCGCCGCCCCGCTTCGTCGTGCCCGTCGACGACCTCTGGCGCTCGTTCGTCGGCAACCCGCGCTTCGCCCCCAACCTCGTGGCCGTGCGCGACGTGGCCGCGCGGCCGGCCGAGCACGCGCCGTGGCCGCGTGCGCTGGCGCCCGTCGTCGCCCGTGCCGCCGCCCGCCGCGGGATCGACGCACCGTATCGTCATCAGGCCGCCGCCATCGCCGCCGCGCTCGCGCCGGGCGAGGGCCCCGTGGCGGTGGCCACCGGCACCGCATCCGGCAAGAGCCTCTGCTTCACCGCTCCGATCCTGGACGCCCTCGTCCGCGATCCCAGCGCCCGCGCGCTCTGCCTGTTCCCGACGAAGGCGCTGGCCCAGGACCAGCTGGCGGCGCTGCACGGCTGGCAGGAAGCGCTCGATGCCGCTGCCCGGGACGCGGGCGACGCCGGTGCCGACCCGCCGCGGGTCGTGCTGGCGCCGGCGACGTACGACGGCGACACGCCGCAGGCGATGCGCGGCCGCATCCGCGCCGGCGCGCGGATCGTCCTGACGAACCCGGACATGCTCCACACCGGCTTGCTGCCGCACCACACGTCGTGGTCATCGTTCCTGGCCGGCCTCCGTTATGTCGTTATCGACGAGATCCACGTCTACCGCGGCGTGTTCGGCAGCCACGTGGCCAACGTGCTCCGGCGCCTGCGCCGCGTCGCGGCCTTTCACGGCGCCACCCCGCGCTTCGTTGTCCTGTCGGCGACGATCGCCAACCCGGCCGAACTTGCCGAGGCCCTCGCCGGCGCCGCGCCGACGCTCTTCGACGACGACGGCGCGCCGAGCGGCCGGCGGCTGTTCGCGTGCTACAACCCGCCCATCGTCGATGCCGCGCTGAACCTGCGCCGCGGCGTCGTGGCCGAGGCCGAGCCCGTCGCCCGCCACTTCCTGGCCGGCGGCGTCCAGACGATCGTCTTCGCCCGGGCTCGGCAGACGGCCGAGCTCCTCGTCCGGCTTCTCGGCGGCGGCGGGGGTCCGGCAGTGCGCGGCTACCGCGGCGGCTACACGGCCACGGAGCGCCGGGCGATCGAGGCCGACCTGCGCGACGGTCGGCTGCGCGGCGTCGTGGCCACGAACGCGCTCGAGCTCGGGATCGACATCGGCGAGCTCGACGCCTGCGTGATGATGGGCTACCCCGGCTCGATCGCCAGCGCGCGGCAGCAGGCCGGGCGCGTCGGGCGGCGGACCGGCACGGCGGTGGCGGTGCTCATCGCCGGCGGGTCGCCGCTCGACCAGTTCATCGTCCGCCACCCCGACTACCTCTTCGACCGCTCGCCCGAGGAGGCGCGCCTCGACCCGGACAACCTGCGGATCGTGCTCGAGCACGTCCGATGCGCGGCGTTCGAGCTGCCGTTCGGTGCCGAGGAGGCCGCGAGGCCGTTCGGGGCACCGCTCGGCGCGGCCGGCGGTGTGGACGGCGGCGCGGCCGGCGGCGCGACCGTCGGCGCGACCGGCGGCGTGGCCGTGGGCGATCTCCTGGCGGTCCTCGAGGCCGCGGGCAGCCTCTCGGCGCGCGGCGGCACGTGGTACTGGCTGGCCGATCGCTACCCGGCGGAGGGCGTCAACCTGCGCGGAGCCGCGAGCGACGTCGTGGCGATCGTCCGACAGAGTCCGGCGCGCGACAGCCTCGACGTCGCCCGGCAAGACATCCTCGGCACGATCGACCGATCCCGCGCCCCGCTCGTCGTCCACACCGGCGCCGTCTACCTGCACGACGGCACTCCGTGGCGGGTCGAGTCGCTGGACTGGGAGGCCGGCCGCGCGCTCGTCGTGCCGACGGACGGGGCCACGTACACCCGCGGCTCGGCCCGCGTCGACGTCGAGCCGATTCTGACGGCCGCCGAGCGGGACGAAGGTCCGTGCCGGGTGGGCTACGGCGAGCTGGAGGTCCGCTCCAAGCCGACGAGCTACCGCGAGCTGCGCTTCTCGACGAACGAAACCATCGGCTGGGGGACGATCGACCTGCCGGAGAGCGTGCACGTGGCGGGCGGCTACTGGTTCACGCTCGACGAAGCATGCGTCGAGCATCTGCGCGCGATCGGGCGCTGGGACTTCGATCCCTCGGGCGATCGCGGCCCGAACTGGCCCGTCCAGCGTGCCGCCGCCCTGGCGCGCGACGGCCACCGCTGTCGGCTGTGCGGCGCCGTTCCGCGCCCCGGACGGACACACGATGTCCACCACCTCCGCCCGTTCCGCCTATTCGGCTGGTTGAAGGGCATCAACGAGAACCACCGCCTGGCGAACGACCTCGACAACCTGATCACGCTCTGCCCTGCCTGCCACCGCCTGGCCGAACGCGCGCTCGGGCTGCACGGCGCGCTCAGCGGCGTCGGCTACGCGCTCGGCCACATCGCCCCGCTGCTCCTCATGTGCGATGCCGCGGACCTCGGGGTCACGACGACGGCCCACGCCCCGTGGTCCCAGCGGCCGACGGTCGTCGTCTACGAGCAGGCCGGCGGCGGCGTCGGCTTCGGCGAGGCGCTGTGGCGCCGCCACGCCGAGCTGATCGCGCTGTGCACGGACCTCGTCGAGGGCTGCCGCTGCACCTGGGGCTGCCCAAGCTGCGTCGGTCCGGGCGAGCCCGGGGGGGAGGCGAAGCGGCATGCGCGGGCGGTGTTGGGGGCGTTGGGGGGCGGGGGCAGGATGCCGGCGGCCTGAAACCTCTCCCGGCGCGCGTCAGGCGCTCCCGGGAAGGGCTACCCTCCGTCCCCAAACAACACGTCGCTCGGCCAGTACACCCCGTGCGGCAGCCGCAGCCACGGCACCTGGTTCGCCTGGGGCGCGGTGCCGGTCACGAGGTCGTCGCCGACCCAGCCGAAGCTGGCGAGGGCGCCGAGGACATCGTCGGGCCGGGTCAGGCCGGTCATATCGGCCCAGGCGATGCGCACGTAGCGGTCGGCGTGTTGGAGGAAGGCGGCATAGGACAGGTGGCTGACGGGCGTCTCATCGGCGCCGAGGACGAGGGACGGCTCGCCGGCGAGGAAGGCGTTGTACGGCACGCCGCCCTCGTCGACCGTACCGGCGGCTGCGCCGTCGTCCAGCGGGCGGAGGCCGGCGACGGCCGACTGCAGCCACGTCTCGAACGGCGGGCGCTCGCCCGCGCCCCATATGCTCACGGCCAGCCGCTGCTCGCCCTCCGGCGCTTCGAACACGACGTCGTAGTCCGGCATCCCGGCGTCGTCGCCGGGCCCGGCGGAGCGATGCGCCTCGCGCCAATCGGCCGGCACGCGCATGCTGAAGCCGTGCTGCGGATCGTCGTAGCGGCGGTAGCCTGCCGGCACGACGAACGCGCCCTCGACGGCCGCGCCGTCCGCGTCGGCCGCGCCGCCTGACGGGTTCTCAGCACCCGGAACGATCGGCGGAGGCACTTCGAGCGCTTCGGTCCGCTTCGTCGCCCGTGTCCCACGCGTCCCGTTCGTCCCGTCCGATCCGTCCGATCCATTCGTGGCATCCGTCGCATCGCTCGAAGCCCCGCCCGTCCGCGTGATCGCCGACGAACCCGTGGCGCCGAAGTCCGCGCCGCCGCCGGGCCCGCGCGCACCGTCGATCGCCGCCGCCGCGTCGGACGTATCGCCCTCAACCGTCAACGGATCGGACGAGCGCACGAGGACGCCGAAGAACAGCGCGGTCAGGGCGACGAGGGCGATGACCCCGGCTCCGGCCCAGTAGAGCGCGTTCGCGCCAGCCGCCGCGACGATCCGTTCGCCCGGCGTCGAAGGTGGCGGAGCGGCCGGCGTTGGGTCCTGGTGGCGGTCCCACGGCACGGACGGCGTGGAGCGCACCGCAGCGCTCAGGTCGTCGCCTTGGTCGAACGCGTGCGCCGACGGAGCGTCGAACGATCGCGGGTCGACATGCGCCGGGGCCGCCAGGGCGCCGCCGTCGAAGGGCGCGCCGCCGTCGAACGGCATGGCGGCGTCGAACGGCATGGCGGCGTCGAACGGAGCGGCGGACGTGTACGGAGCGGCGGCGTCGAACGGCTGGACATGGATCGGCGCGCCGGGCGCCGGAGCGGGCGCCGGCCACTCGGGCAGCGCGCCGGCTGCACTTGTGCCGACGGCATCGTCTTCACCGTCGGCGTCGTCGATGTAGGCACCGAAGGGATCGTCCGAGGGGATGGCCGCCATTGGCGGTCGATCGTCGTCGGCAGGAGCGGGCGGGAGATCGTCCGGCGCCAGCGGGTTCAGCGCAGCCGAGTCGCCCGGGAGCGGCCAGAAGGACGGCGAGGCCGGTGGCGGATCGGGTCGCCCCGGATCGGGTCGCCCTGGATTGGCGCCCGGATCAGCGCCGGGATCGCGGGTCGGCTCCGCGGTGGGGTCGGCGGACGCGTCGAACGGATCGGTGGGCGGGTCGGCGGGCATTGGCTGGGTTCCCCGGGCGCGTGGGTCGGTGTCGGCGGCTGGCGTCGTCGTCAGCCAGCGGTGCGGCGGACCTCGATGACGTTCGTCACGTTCTGCAGCTTGTCGAGCAGGTCGGCCAACTGATCGGTCGATTCTAACTCGACTACAACGGCAACAACAGCCAGCGCATCGCGGTCGCGCGCGATGGCGCTGATGCCCTGCATGTTGATGCCGCTCTTGCTGATCACATCCGCGATGTCCCGCGCGAGGCCGCTGCGGTCGATCGCGTAGACGTTCAATACCACCGGCACGGTCTGGCTCTTGCGCGGCGCCCACGCCACCTGGATGAAGCGCTCGGGCTCGCGGGCGCGCTGGGCGGCGATGTTGCGGCAGTCCGTCCGATGCAGCGTAACACCGCGCCCGCGCGTGAGGTAGCCCACGACGGGCTCGCCCGGCAGCGGGTTGCAGCACCGGGCGATGCGCGTCTGTACCTGGTCGGCGCCGAAGAGCGTCACCGGCGCGGTGGTCTTCGGGACGCCGTGCGGCTCGATCGGCTTGGCCTTGGGCGGCGGCAGCGTCGTCGCCTCGTGCTCCAGCAATCGCTGCGACAGCGTCTGCGCGGCGATCTCCTGTCGGCCGACGGCGGCCAGGAAGTCGTCCACGCCGTCGTCGCCGAACAGGCGGGCGACGGCCTCGAGCTTGGTGCGCGTCATGCCGAGCTTGCGCAGCACGCGCTCGACGACGTCCCGGCCCTGGCGGATGGAGTCCGACCGGATCTGACGGCGGAAGTACTGCTTGATCCGCTCGCGCGCGTGCGCCGAAACCACGTAGCCGAGCGCAGGGTTCGCCCAATCGCGGCTCGGGCCGGCGTCGTCGCCCTTGGTCGTGACGATCTTGACGGTGTCGCCCGTGTTCAGCGGCGTGTTCAGCGCGACCATCTTGCCGTTCACGAGCGCGCCGCGGCAGCGGTTGCCGACCTCGGAGTGGATCCGGTAGGCGAAATCGATCGGCGTCGCGCCGGTCGGTAGCTCGAGGACGCGGCCCTTGGGCGTGAAGACGTACACCTGGTCGCGGAAGACGTCGGCCTTCAGCCCCTCGACGAACGTGAGCGCGTCGGGTGCATCGGCGTCGCGGGACTCCAACGTGCGCCGAAGCTCGGCGATCTGGCGCTGCACCTCGGCCGAGAGGTTCGCGTTCTCCTTGTAGATCCAGTGCGCCGCGATGCCGTACTCGGCCAGCTCGTCCATGTCGTGCGTGCGGATCTGGATCTCGAGCGGGCGGTTGTCCGGCCCCTTGACCGTCGTGTGGAGAGAGCGGTAGAGGTTCGGCTTCTTCTTGGCGATGTAGTCGTCGAACTCGCCCTCCATCGGATCCCACAGTTGATGGATGACGCCGAGCGCGCTGTAGCACCGCTCGTTCGAGTCGACGAGGACGCGCATCGCCAGAACGTCGAGGATCTGGTCGGCGTCCATGTCCTTGCGCTTCATCTTGGCGTAGACGGATGTGATGTGCTTGGCCCGCGCCTTGATCACGGCGTCGATACCGGCTGCTTCGAGCCGCTCCTGGAGCGTGCGGATCGCCGCCTCCAGGTACGCCTCATGCTCGGCGCGCCGGCCGGAGAGGACGGTGTCGATCAAGTGATAGGTCTCGGGCTCGAGCACCTTGAGCGAGAGGTCCTCGAAGTGCGACTTGAACTGCCAGATGCCCAGGCGGTTCGCCAACGGCGCGTAGATCTCCAGCGTCTCGCGGGCCATGCGCGCCTGCCGCTCGGGCTTCAGCGCGCCAAGCGTCTGCATGTTGTGAAGGCGGTCAGCCATCTTGATCAGAATCACCCGCAGGTCGTCCACCGATGCGAGCAGCAGCCGGCGTAGGTTCTCGGCCTCGTGCGCCAACTCGCGGTCGCGTTCCTTATCCTTGCCCTCCCGCGGTTGGTGCGCCGTTATGTCGCGCGCCTCGATCTCGCTGATCTTCGTTACGCCGCGCACCAGATCCGCCACCGCGTCGCCGAACGACCGGCGCAGCTCGTCGTCACCGACGGCGGTGTCCTCGACGACGTCGTGCAGGAGGGCGGCGGCGATCGCGTCCGGGTCGAGGCCGAAGTCCGCCACGATCTGGGCGACGGCAAGCGGATGGACGATGTACGCCTCGCCGCTCTTGCGCCGCTGCGAGGCGTGCGCCGCCGCCGCCGCCTCGTAGGCCTGCCCGACACGCTCCGCATCGCCGCGACCGAAGCGCCGCTCGACGTCGCCGAGCAGAGCCGCCAACCGTCGATCCAGCTCCGCCGCCCCGACATCGTGGTCGGACGGGCTGTGGTCATCCGCAGGGTTCGCGGCGGCGGCATTCGGCACCGTTGGCATCGCCTCCGGGGGGCGGGTGCGCCGGCGCTGACGGCCCTCGCCATGGGCCGCCCTCGGCGGCGCGTCGGGCGCGGCCTGGGTTTGACGGATGAGGATAGCGGGGGGGCGGGTTGGGGGGCAAGCCGGAGTGCGCGGTGCGGCCGTCAGCGTCGCGTCAGCCTGCGGTCATCACGCCGGAACGGGGCGGTCAAGCAGCGGCCGCCGGGGCCATGTATCTTCGTGGGCACAACCGACCGACGCGCTGATCGCACGCAGGACATCGACGACAGCAGCGCAGGCGGGACGTCTTGAGCGAAAGCTTGAGCGTCGCACGCCAGACCACCGCTCAGCCGGCAGCGGTAACCACGGACCGGCGCATCCATAAGGCTGACGGCAGGTGACCCCCACCTGCCGTCGCCTGTGTTAAGTCGCCGGCGCGCCGCGGGCCGTCCGTTCGAGCGGCGTGGCTGGCACGGGTGAGCCGGGGCACGTTGGACGCAGCATCACCGCCGGGCCAGCGCGGGATCGACGAGGATCCGTCCATGGCATCCAACCACGGTTCGCGCGCGCCGCGGCGTCGGCGCACGATCGTCGGGCTCGCCCTCCTCCTCGGGGTCCCCGCCGCCGTCCTCTTGCTGCGCCTCGCGCCGTGGGTGCGGACGAGCACGCCGCAGCATGCGCGCGTGATCGATTGGATCCGCCGCGGTCCGGACGGCCACGACGCATGGCGCGTCTTCGGCGGCAACCGCTGCGCCGGCGCGCCGATGATGATCCCGAGCGACGGCTTCATCGGCTACGGCTGGGACGACGCGTTCTTCCCGGGCCACCACCACACCGGTTTCGACATCTTCAGCCCGGACGGCCAAGAGAACGTCACGCCCGTCTTCGCCGCGTTCGACGGCCTGCTGACGCGCGAGGCGGACTGGCGCAGCGCCGTCATCATCCGCCACCCTGCCTTCCCACCCGACTTCGCGCCGCTCGACCAGCGCCCGCCGGCCGGTGGAACGATCTGGACGTACTACGCCCACATGGCCTCCGCCGACGGCGCGACGTCGTTCGTCGCCCCCGCGTTCCCGCCCGGGACGCGCGACCGCCCGGTGCGCGCCGGCGAGCTCCTCGGCCGCCAGGGCACGTGGTCCGGTGATCCGGCCAAGCCGGTCGGGCTGCACCTGCACTTCTCGATCGTCGAGGGCGTCGACGCGGGCGGCGGCTATGCGAACGAGACCGAGCTGGCGACCACGTACGACCCGGCGCCGTTCCTCGGCGTGGCGCGCGACGGGGACGGGGTGCTCGTCTGCGGCTCGTGGGAGCCCGACGGGGGTGCGGTCGGGGATGCGGTCCGGCATGCGGATTCGGCGACATCGACCGCGTCAGCGCCCGGCGCGTCGGCACCGACGGCCGGATCGAAGCCGCCACCCTAGTGCCCCGCCACTGCAGAATCTCCGGCCTCCGTACTCTGCCGGGCAGCCCAGGCGTGTCCAGTGGCGGGGTACCAGGCGTGTTATGCTACGATGGCTCGGAGGCGGACAAAGCCGCGTTCGCCATCGCCGAAGTTACACCGTCGGGAGACCGGCCATGGATATCCTCGACCGTCCCGCCCCATCAACCGCCGCCCTGAACGGCGCCGCGCCGCCGCCGACGCTGCGCCTTCGCCCGGACGCCGCGCTGACGTTCGACGACGTCCTCCTCGTCCCACGCTACAGCGAGGTCCGGTCGCGGTCGCAGGCGACGACGCGGACGCGCTTCAGCCGCCGGATCGAGCTCGCGATCCCGATCGTCTCGAGCAACATGGACACCGTCACCGAGAGCGAGATGGCGATCGCCCTCGCGCGCGCCGGCGGGATCGGCGTCATCCATCGCTTCCTGACGATCGGCCGCCAAGCGGACGAGGTCCGGCGCGTCAAGCGCAGCCAGGCGACGATCGTGAAGACGCCGTTCACGCTGCCGGGCGACGCGACCGTCGGCGACGCACGGGCGATGATGGGCGAGGACGGGGTCGGCGGCCTGATCGTCATCGACGGCGAACGGCGCCCGATCGGGATCGTGACGCGCCGCGACATCATGTTCTTCGACGACGACAGCGCAGGCATCGGCGCCGTCATGACGCCGCGCGACCGCCTGATCACGGCGCCCGAAGGCACGCCGATCGCCGACGCGCGGCGGCTGTTGGACGCGCACCGGATCGAGAAGCTGCCGCTCCTCGACACCGACGGACGGCTGGCCGGCCTGATCACCGCCAAGGATCTCGAGCACCGCTCGATGTTCCCGGACGCGACGATCGATCCGACGGGCAGCCTGCGCGTTGCGGCGGCGGTCGGTGTGCGGCCCGGCTATCTGGAGCGGGCCGAGCAGCTCCTCCACGCCGGCGCCGACGCCCTCGTCATCGACATCGCCCACGGGGACTCCGTGATGGCGGTCGACGCGGCGCGCGAGCTGCGGCGGACGTTCGGTGACAGCTGGGACATGGTCATCGGCAACGTCGCGACGGCGGCGGGCACGGCGCGGCTCATCGATGTCGGTGCGGACGGGATCAAGGTCGGCATCGGACCGGGTTCGATCTGCGTGACGCGGATCGTGACCGGCTTTGGCGTACCGCAGCTTTCCGCGATCGCCGAGTGCGCCCCGGTGACGGCCGCCGCCGGCGTGCCGATGGTGGCGGACGGCGGGATCAAGGCGGCCGGCGACGTCGTGAAGGCGCTGGCGGCCGGGGCGCAGTGCGTGATGATCGGGAGCCTGCTGGCCGGGACGCGCGAGAGCCCCGGGATGGTCGTCGTGCGCGGCGGGCGGCGCTACAAGGTGACGCGTGGCATGGCCTCGCTCGAGGCGAACATCGCCCTGCAAGCCACCGAGCGCCAGCTGCCGGCGGCGCAGATCCCGAAGAAGGAATATGAGCGCGTCGTCCCCGAGGGCGTCGAGGCGCGCGTCCCGTACCGCGGGCCGGTGGACAGCATCCTGTACCAGCTGGTCGGCGGGCTGCGCAGCGGGTTATCGTACGCGGGCGCTTGGACGATCGAAGAGCTGCAGGCGACGGCGGAGTTCGTGCGGATCAGTCCCGCCGGCCAGCGGGAGAGCGGACCGCATGATGTGGATTTGTAGTCCACGCGCGGTGTGTGTCCATCACTTCCGTAGACTCCCACTAGTACCCCACCACTGAACATGCTCGTGGTGGCTACCAGACTACGGAACCCGGAGAATCTGCAGTGGTGGGGTACTAGTGGGAGTCTACGAGCAGTCGAACTGCCATGACCTCGTCCGCCCGCATGGGCTCCACCGCCGATTCCGGCACGGTGAGGACCGCAATCGAGTCGCCGATTGCGTTGAAGACCTCGAGAATACAGCCGGCCTCGCCGCCTGACGGATGGGGCAACCTGTCCACCAAGACGGCAACATCTCCCCGCTTGAGCTGGTACTCGGGCACGTCGATCACCAACGAGACCTGCTCGTAGAGTTTGAGGCTCATCGGCGCGCTCCTTTCAGCGGCAGTAGCGTTACAAATCGAAACGTCATGTCACGGCGCACTTGGATCCAAATCGTTCTGACGTCCAGCACGACTCCTTTCGCGCCCTCCAACTTCCCATCGACGCGATAGAAGTCACCGTACGGACTGGTACGATCGAAGGTCGCCTCCGATGATTGGATCAATGTGCGAATGGACGCCAGCAGGTCGCTCGGATTCTCAGCGTTGAAACCGCATCTGGCGAGAAACGCCGACTTGTCGCCATGGGTGCGTGGCACGAGCAGATAGTGCGTGAGCTTTTCGAGTGGAATGGCGGCATCGCTAGGCAGCTTCATCGGCAGACCGTGCACCAACGAATGACCAGTTGCATCGCGGCGATGGTACCACGCCATCCAGTGACGGACAATCGGAAAGGTCACGGCCAACTGCGACTCCGCGCACCGCCCGCAGCAGCCGTAAGGTGGCCCGGCCAAGCGCTGACGCGCTCAGCTGACCAATCATACCAACCCGCCGCCCGACGACCACGAGGACGTCGATCCCTGTCAGGCGACGCCCTCGTGGCCGGTCTGGTGCCGCACTGCGTTGTAGCGCCGACTCACGCCGCCGTGCGCTTGGCCCGGCTCCGGTAGTTCGGCGGCAGCACGAGCGGATCGTCCGGGTGCTCGGCGTCCCACCGCTCCTTGAGGGCGTTTAGGTCGAGCCCGACGCTGTCCCGGCCGGTGACGCCGCCGAGGAACGTACCGACGTCCGTCACGGCGTCGCGCAGCTCCGGGGCGAGGCGCAGCGTGGCGCGCATCGTCCCGTCCAGACGGATCCGCGGGCCAAACGTGCCGATGCCCGGCAGCTTCACACGGTGGCCCGTGCGCAGCTGCTGTGCGAGTTCGTGGCCGAGCTCCTCCAGGACCATCCGGGCGACGCGCGGCGTGAGCAGCGTGCCGGTGGCGAGGCGTTCGGCCAGCGCGTCGAGGTCGAGCGTCGGCAGATTGGATACCCGCGGGCGGTAGGCGCTGATCGCCTCAATCCAGGTTGCCATGTGAACGTGTACTCCTGTTCCGTGCTGCGCCGCGAAAGGTGCGGGCGCAGGGACAGCGTACGTGGTGCGACAGCCGCATGGAAGGGGGTTGGACCGCCGCGCGACCGTCGCGCAACCGTCGTCCACCCGACGCTGGGGCAGCGCGGGGCACGCGGATCGAGGTGCGGCACCCGCCGACGACTGCCCGACGCGCTCGGCGGACAGCCTTGGCTGTCCGGATGGCGCCTCTTTCGGCATCGTCCCCGGTTTCTTGAAGAAACGCGCCCCGGTTCTTGAAGAAAGGACCGGCGTTTCTTCAAGAACGGGCCGGCGTTTCTTCAAGAAACGCAGCCCGTTTCTTTAGGCTTGCTCGGCCGGACCCGAAAGGCCACCGGCCCTGGTACGTCGGCGCCGAACTCGGCGCCTACCGCTGCCTGGATGTTGTCCCCGAAGCAAGCCAGGAACATCGTCGGACCGATCTGTTCAGGCAACTTCGGCGATGTCGCTCCAGCCGGAAAGGGCGAGACAAGAGGCCACCCGTCGCGGCGATCTGCTTGGCGGCCAGGACGGCACCGGCGGAGGCCGGGGCATCCAGCAGCGCGCCGCTGCCGGTGAGGTCGAACACCCCGCCGAGTACGATGTCGCCTCCGGCCAGTGACGGCACTGCCGTGGCGGCCGAGCCCGCCGTGGGCGAGCCCCGGCGCCGGGCGCAGCGCAGGCGGTGGTGGCGATTGCAGGGCTCAGGGCGAGGAGGGTGTGACGTGTCATCGTAGGCTCCCTTCGATCCCTTGTCCGCCTCGACGCGTAGCGTGTGCCCTCCAGAGGCGACGCCGTGCGCACTTGCTTAGCCTCGCCCGGTTCAAGCAGCACATTGCCCGGCTCGCTCGCGCGTCTGGGGTATGTATCCCCGGCTCGGGGGAAACGCCAAGTCCGTCAGAGGCAGGACAGGCCCTCATGGTCTGGGCCGGCTGTTGCGAAACACGTAAAGCCCGCCGTGGCCGACCACGGTTACAACATCGCGAACCGCTCCAAGCGACGTGATGCCCCCACCGATGGCGCCGGTGTTGAAAGCATCCACGGCTTTGGGTGCCACCGGATCGGCGAGATCGTAGGCGCGGACGACCGCATTGTCACCCCGATCATCCATGGTGTCTTCGGCCAGATATAGATACCCGCCCGCGGCTGCGATTCCCCGCCCATCGGTGCCAATCCGCGGTCGGCCCAAGGGCGCGATGGCGGCCACGCGGCGTGGTGCGGCGGGTTGATGCAGGTCGATGACATCGATCTCGGCGTTGGGAGTGATGCGATAGGCGTACGCGCCATCGAGCGCCAACGGCCCATCGCCGCCCAATTCGAGCCGGCCGATCTCGCGGGCCGGTGCGGTCTTAGTGTCGAACACGCGCAACGTCGGGCCGCCGGTGACCAGCAGACCGCGTCCCGCGTCGTACGCGGACATGGATGGGACGGATGAATCCTTGCCGTAGCCGATGTCGAACACCGCCGCGGGCACCCCATCGACGCCCTCTGTGACAGGCACGACACTCACGATCTCCCGTTCCAGTTGGTCCCAGCCCGCCTTGGGCGCCGCAAAGCGCGTTCGGAGGAGATGGAACGATGACCCGGCGCCATTGGATGGTGTATCCAGTGCGGCGGGCGGGGGGAACCAGTCGGGGTGAGCCGGTGTTGGTTCCTCGGAGGCCGTGGCGACGAGTACCGGGCCGTTGGCGGCGGCCATGTCGTACAGCTCGAGCCCGCCAACGTGACTGCGGTCGCCCAGGAGGAGGTATCGTCCGGACACCGCTCGGTGCCGATAGTTCAGCTTCAGCACGCCCGCCTGGCGCGGGACCTCGGGTACGCTATGGGCGATGATGTGGCCGTATTCGCCGCTGTCCACCAAGGTGAAATCATCGCCCGGCTCGGACCTGAAGACGAAGCCGTTCAGCGCGGCCAGCACACCGTCGGATGTCACGTCGGTCCTGGGCACTTCCCCTGCTGCCGCCTGCGCATCCGGCCCCGACGCCCAAGGAACCACGTACAACCCATTGTTCTCGGCATCCATGAGGTACGTCATCTCGCCGCGCACCGCCAAGTCGTGCCGGCCCCAGTCAGATTGAGCGTGGGCCACGTCGCGCAGGTGATGGGGATCTGACACGTCCACGATCCGCACGCGATCCTGACTCTCGGGATTCAGCAGAGCCAGGCGCCCGCCGAATGGGCGGATGCGGGCGATGCCCGGTGCGCCGTCCAGTTCGCCCACCGAGCGCGGATGCGCCGGATCGGACAGATCCACCGAATGCAGGATGCGGCGCCCATCGACGACGTAGGCGTAACGGTCCATGAACGCCACTCCGCTGGCCACGATCCCATCGCCCAGTGAGCCCATCTCATGCGCGCTGCCCGGCTGCCGCACGTCCACCACTTGCAGCCCGGCACGACCCCGGGCGAGTAACAGCATGCCGTCACCGGCAGCCAGGCCGAGGATCGGTCCATCGGCGGTGAAGGTGCCGACCGGCACCGGGTGGCGGCCGTCGGCAAGGCTGAATATCCGCACCGTACCGGAAGTGGCGTCCGCGGTGTAGATCGTATCGTCGCCCAGCGCAAGCAGATCGATTGGCCCCGCCACCGAGACACCGGCCACGGGTACGAGGCGCAGGGCGTCGTGGGCATCGACGACCCGGAGGCCGGCCCGGCCGAGCGCGGCAAACACCAGGCCGCCTCGGACGGCCAGATCTGTGACTTTGCCGGCCAGGAGTGGGCTACGGCCCCTGAATCGGGCCTGTCCGGGGTCGCTGACGTCGACTGCGAATACGTTTTCATCCTGTCCGACGAACAGCATCGCGTCGTCCAGCGCCATCACCGACAGCGTGCCGCCCACGTGTCCGATGAGCGGTATCGCTGCTGCGCCCGCCCTCCGTTCGACCGGTGAAGCGGTCGCCGTAGCGGACGGGCGCGCCGCCGCAGCGATGGCCTCGACGAAGACGGGCAAGTCCGGCGCACTGCCCGACAGCTCGGGTGCGCCGTCGCCAACGGGGATGCCAATGACGCCGGCTTCCCAGGCGCCCAGCCAAAGCATGCCGTCGGCGAGGGCCAAGCTGCGCGGCGAACCCGGCAAGGCTCGGCTGCCCGCCTCCGTCAGACGACTGCCGTCGCCCACGTCGAACCGCTGCCAGCCGTGATGGGTGGCGGCATGGAGCGTCTGACCCTGCAGCAGCAGGTCGTCTACCTGGCCCGCCGCGGTGAGGCGGGTACGCTCGCGCGGGTTCGCCGGATCGGCGATGTCGATGGCCACGATCTCGCTGGGTTTTGGGTCGCGAGACATGAACCCGTCGTCGCCCCGGACGGCCACCCAGGCGGTGTCGCCGGCGACGACAAGCGCTGCTAGCGGGCGTTCGAACGCGATGCGGCCGATCGACGCAGGCCGGTCTGGCTGCGCGATGTCGACCACCTCGAAGTACTTGGGACCGCCACGCTCGATGTCATAATCCCAGCCCGAGTCGGACAGGTACAGGTGGCTGCCCTGCAACCGCATCTCGTTGGGGTTGGACAGGATGGTGGTCGAGTAGACGGCCTTTGCCGATGCCGTCGATGTGCCACCGGCGAGATCGTAGACGAACAGAACGCGGTCGTGGCCAACGTAGTGCTGCGTGGCGGTGTCGACCACCCGTCCGTCGGCAAGGCGTACCCGAATGTCCGGCGAATGGACACTCACGACACGGGGCGCCGTCGCCACAGACACGTCCACGTCCAGGATGGCCCGCGTGGTCTCCAGGGACAGATGGCCCGCGTCGGCTTCCACGGACATCACCGCGCCCGGCATTTCGACGTGCCACAGTTCGCGCGGCGCCGCCGGGTCGGCGATGTCCACGATGCGCATGCCGCCCGAGGTGTTGCCGGCCGGCAGGTAGGCGATCGTCCCGCGCATGGCTGGGCGCGCGCCGCTCGAGGCCTTGTCGTCGCCGCCGGGCAGCGGCTTGGCGTGGGGCTGTTCCGGCTGACGCACGTCAATCAACTGCTGGTTCGAGATCGCCCAGCCATTGCCGACTGCCAGGCCATGAGCCGACAATATCGACGAATCGTCCTGGACTTGCTGCGGCCAGACCACCCGTGGCTTGGCCGGGTCGGCGATGTCCACGATCTGTAGCGGGTAGCCCGACACGTAAGCCAGGTCGCCGTCCAACGCCACATCCTGCACTTCTTGCTGCATCGTGAGGCTCCCCACCAACTGCGGTGACCTTGGGCTGGCCACGTCGACGATGTGCAGCCCGGAACGGCCGGCGGCCAGGAAGGCGAGGTTGCCGAGGGTATCCAGACCCAGCTTGGGCTCGTCGAAGAGTCTGAGAGGATCGGCTTGCCGGCCAGCTTCGTAGCGACCCAGCAGCGCACCATCCGTGCTCAAGGTGACCAGCACAGCGGGTTCGATCGCCCCAACAATGCTCCCGTCCGCGACCGCCACGTCGTATGCCGCAGTGGGTGTATCGGTGTGGTGAACCAGCGTCAGGCTGTCATCATCGGTGCGAATAGCGGCGACGCCACCTGGGCCCAGCGCCGCCCAGACCAGCCCGCTCACCGGGTCCACGGCGATGCCCTGGACGACTCCCGGCAACACCCCGCTCTGCCCAACCGCCGCCATCCGCTCCGGCTGCGAGATGTCGAAGGCCACGATGCGGGGTCCCACGCCCAAGTAGGCGCGCGCCAACCCCAGCGCCACCGCATTCGAGACACCACCCAGCTGTACCACGGCGTCGGTCGCCGGCACCGGGCGCGTCGCGCTGGTAGGGACTTCACTCGGCGGTGCATGTGGCGGTTGGGCACATGCTGTGACGGATAGGGCCACGACGCATGCCCAAAGTCTGTTGGAGACTGGGATCAGGCGTCGGCTCCGGCGTCGGTCGACCACTTCCGGCTCCTCATGGACGTTTGGGCTGGCTGTCGTGCGCAGCGGACTCCGGCCGCAGCCACACCGGCGGGATCTCGCGCTCCGCCCGCTGTGCATACGGTTCGTGGGTCGGCGCGATCGCGATCAACTGCGGCCACAGCACGGCCCGTTCCACCAGCCCCAACACCTCGGATCGCACGGCCATCTGCCGGTCGCCGACGAGGATGTTGGCCCGCGGGTGATTCTGGAGATCATGGAGATAGGAATTGGGGATGGGAATTTCAATCGCCGCCCGCCAGAGCCCAGCCAATCTAAGCCCCTCACACTCCCTGCGTCAACCTCCCCATCCGCGTCTCCACCGCCGCCGCGCGCCGGTCCGCGCGCCGTCCGTGCGCTTTGCGCCCACCGCGTCGGCCACCACCTCGCCGCCGCCCACTGTCACGTCCACGCCGACGGCCCCGCGAGCGCGGCGGCTCTGGTTGCCGCTCGCGCTGCGGTACCGGCGGGCGGGACCGTAGTCGCGCGTACGGGCCGTTCCCCGCGCCTCCGTTCAGATCGGCTGTCGATCCCTGCGGCGGGCGGGCCGGATACACCCGCCCTACGGCCACCCCCCTCCCACACACCCCAACTCCGCCGCGATCCGCCTGAACACCTCCGCCAGCCCCGCCGCATTGTCCGTCTGGTGGTAGCCGGCGGGTGATCCGGCGATGTCGATGAGCAGCGACGGGAGGATGCGGTCGGCGATGTCCTCGGCGTCCTCGCGGCCGTAGCCGACGGTGTGGATCGTGATGTCCTGCGCGCGCGCTGCCTTGGCGGCGGTGAGGACGGTGTCCTCCATGCTGCCGCCGGCCGCAGGCGTCGGGACGCGGTTCGGGAGGCCGTCCGTCAGGAAGACCATCGCCCGCAGCCGGGACGCATCGACGTCGGCCAGCGCGGCGGCGCCGGCGGTGAGCGCCAGGTCGAGGCGCGTGCCTTCCTCGACGACGTGCGCGAGGGCGTTCACGGCTGCGTCGAGCTTGGCCCGATCGTCCGTGAGCGGCTGGACGGTCCAGGCGCGGTTGTGGAACGCGACGATGGCCACCCTGCCCCGGCCGGGCGCCGGCGCGAAGCGGTCAAGGAACGCCCGCGACGCGCGCAGGACGGCATCCAGCTTCGTGCCCCCGTCGCCTGCCGCACGGCGCATGCTGCTCGAGACGTCGATCACGAGGACGACGTCCACGGTGTGCGCCTGGCACTTCGTGCGGAGCGAGAGGGGCAGGTAGATCCGGTAGACCGGCGTCGGCGTGGCGGTCGGGGTGATCGTCGGCGTGTCCGTCGGCAGCGGCGTCGGCGTGTCCGTCGGGGTCGCCGACGCCGTGAAAGTAGGCGACGGCGGCGGCGTCTCGGACGGGGTCGGCGAGACGGTCGGCGTGGCCGTATCGGGCGGGCGGACGCGGATGAGGGCGTCGTCGAACACCGGCAGCGGCAGGCTTTCGAAACGGCCGCCCCAGGCGTTGTTCGCCACGTCGCCGACCTGCGAGCCCGGGACGTGGAGCGTCAGCTCGATGTGGCGCGGCGGGCCACCGGCCGGCAGGAAGCTGTCCAGGAGGGTCGTGCTCGCGCTCGGGCGCGGATCGGGGCCCCACAGCCGGACGGCGGTCACGTCGGCGCGGTTCGGGATCGCCGCGCAGCGGGTGCGGTTGCCGACGTCCGCCAGGCGGCATGGCCAGTCCGGTCCGTTCAGGCCGGCGCCCGGCGCACCCCACGCCGCGACGGGGTCGACGAGGCCGTCGCGCTCCCCGCCGCCCGCGACGTCGAGCGTCTCGGGATCGCCGGCCGACGCCCAGACATCGATCGGCGCGCCGCCGGCCGGCACGGTCACGCGGACGTCGACGATGCCGCCGGTGATCCGTGTCCCGGGCGTGCGCGGCTCGCCGGCGCGCGGCAGGATGTCGACCGCGTCGAACCACTCGACCGGCCGGTCGGTCAGGTTGGCCAGCGAGAGACGGTAGACCAACGGCTCGCCCGGCAGGACGAGCAGCCGGCTCGGGACCTTCTCGACCTGTGCGGCGGCGATGTTGGCGATGATCACCTGCGCCCAGGCGCATCGGCCGCCCTCGAGGTCGCGGAAGCCGGGGCGGCAGTCGGGGGGGCGGTCGTTGCGGGCGGAGATGCCGGCCATGTTCGCCAGCGCCGTCCCGCCGGGCACGAGGCGCGACGCGCGTGCGACGTAGCGGATGGCGGGCACGCGCCGTTCGTAGGGCAGATCGCCGAGCACCCACGTCAACGTCGTCTCGCCGCTGGTGGGACCCGAGACGATGGACGGCTCGAACGGCACGTCCTGGTCGATCCGCCCGTTGCCGTTCCGGTCCTCGCCGCCGCCGAGCACGCCGTCGCCGTCAATGTCCTCACTGGCGATCGTCGCCGAGTCGAGCTCGTAGAACAGCCCGAGCGGGAGCGTGTCCGTCAGCACGACGCCGGGCGCGAACGCCTCCTTGGGGTACGTCGGCAGCGGCGGCGACGACGGGCTCGGGAACGTCGCGGCGTCGATGACGAACGCGACGGTGTCGCCGGCGTTGACGACCGGGCTGCCGTTCGGCACGGCCGGGTCGTTGCGCTTCTTCAGCCACAGCGGCACGCCCACATGGACGAGCATGTCGCCGAGGCCGCCCGGCGCGGCCTTCGTGCCGGGCGCCGGCACCGGGCACTCGCGGCGGGACGACGTGCCCTGCGCGCCGTAGCACTCCTGGTAGCGCCAGCCGGCGCGGCTGCCCGCACCGTAGCCGGCCGCGGCATAGTTCATCAGCCAACTGCCGGGCCGGTTCTGGAGCGCGGCGTACTGCAGCTCGAGCCAGACCGTCGAGCCGGCCGGCACGCCGTCCTGGAACCGAGCGCGGACCATGTTCACTTCGCGGGCGTTCATCTTGCCGCCGCCGCGGTTGCTGTAGTCCAGCTGATCGCCCGTCACCCAGCCGCTTCCGGCCAACGGCGCGTTGTCCGTGCACGCCGCCGTGGCCTGGACGTACCACGTCCGCCCGAGCGTCGCGTTCGTCGGCCGCATCCGGCCCCAGCGTCCGGTGCCGTACTCGACGATCACCCGGCCGCCGTCCGTCACTTCCCGCGGCTGGCCGTCCGCGTCCTGCCACCACACGCGCACGCCGGCCTCGCCGTTCGGTCCTTGCTCCTGCAGGACGTGCGTGCTGTTGTCCCACTTGTCGCACGCCACGACGCCGAGCATCGTGCCGCCGCCGCCGATCGCGATCCGCATCTCGGCGCTGAACGTCGAGCCGTCCGTCACGGCGGCGCCTTGCGTGACGGGCATGTAGCGCTTGCTCGGCACGGCGATGGGTGCCGTCGGGATCGGTGTCGGGGCGCGGCCGGGCGGGCCGGGGCGGCCGGGCGGCGGGCGGCGCGGCGGGCGTCGGGTCGGCACGGCGCGCGGCACCGGCAGGACGACGTAGGAGCAGTTGTTGCCGGGCGGTTCCTGGATGCCGCCGAGATTCGCCTGGCCGCGGGCATCGACCGGCGCCCAGATCGAGCGCTGCGGGTTGCCGATCTGGGTGGCGTAGCAGTTGTGGAACGTCACGTCGCCGCCGGCGCCGGTGACCTCTGTCTCCGGCACCCAGAGCATGACGAGGACCTTGGCGACGGTCGTCGGCTGGGCCGAAGCGACACCGTTGGGCAGGCTGGTCTCCGCGTCGAGCCGCTGCAGCGTGACGTCGAGCGGCGTGCCGGGCCCGCCCGGCTGGGCGCAGCTCCAGACGTTCCGACCGTCCAGGTCGAGGCAGCCGATGAGCGTAACGGTCAGCTTGAGGTCGCGCCCGGTCGGGCCGAGCACCCGCCACCAGTCCGGCAGCGTGAACGGCGCCCCCACGGGCAGCGAGCTGCCGCGGACGTCGCCGTCGGCGCCGAGGACGACGTCGAGCTGCCAGTCCAGCCGGCGGCCGAGGACGCCGTTGTGGACGGCGTTCGTGTTGCCGCTGAGGAACTTCCGAAGCTCGGCCGCCGGCGCGGCCGAGACCATGACGACGGGCGCATCGTCGTCGCAGCCGTCCGTCTGCGGGTCGGGGCAGTTCGCGGCGTCGGGATCCGGGACGGCGCCGGGCGCCCGAACGGTGAGGTCGGCCGTCAGCGCGTCGCCCTGGAGCGCGGCGCCGCTCACGCGGGCCGTCAGGTCGAGCGCGACCGTCACCGCCGGCGGCGCCTCGACGCGGCCGACGACACAACGCACCTTCTTGCCGCCGTCGGTCAGCGTGGCGCCGCCCGGGCAGCCGGCCAGCCGGAGCGCCGGCAGTTGGCCCGCCTCCCAGACCGCCGGCCCGGCCAACGTCACCTCGGCCACGAGATCGTCGACGCTGTTCTCGCGCACGCTGAACGAGGCGCGGTAGACCACGGCGTCCCATGAACGGACGACGCCGTCCGTCGGGCCGACGTCATCGCCCGGATCGGCCTTGCCGCGGACCCCGGGCAGCGTTCCGAGGCCGCTCAGCGTGATCGGCCGATCCTCGAACGGCGCCGTACCATCGGCCAGGATCGTCAGCGCGGCGCCGACGATGGGTGCGGCGGCGGGCGCGTCCGGGGCGGCGGCGCGTGTTGCGACAGCCGCCGGTCCGGCCGACCAGGCGGTCAGGATTGCGATGAGGGTCGTGAGGGCGGCGAAGCAGGGCCATGTTCGGAAGGGGCGGCGCAGGTCATCCATGACACGAGAGGATAGCAGAGGGGGGAGTCGACGTACACCGGGTTTGTCGCGCTGTCGCCTCGCTACCGCCGCACCCGCAACACGGCGATCTTCGTCGCATGGTTGAACGGAGCCGGGTCCACCGGCGGGCCGTTCACGCGTGTCGCCGGGTAGCCGGTGACGTCGTCGGGCACCGGAATCGTCGTCTCGATCGACAGGAAGCCGCTGGCGCACAGGCCTTCCAAGAGCGTCACGAAGGCGTGGCCGCTCAGGAAGAGCGCGTTGTTGATGGCGATCAGCCGCCCGCCGTCGGCCACGAGCGGGCGGACCTTGTTGATCAGGCGGTCGGCCTGCTGCGCCAAGTCGACGGTGCCGGTGGGCGCGGTGGCGAAGAAGGGTGGGTCTAGGATCACGCAGTCGAAGCGGGCGTCGGCGCGGCGGAGGCGGCTGGTGGCCACCCAGAAGTCGTCGGCGATGTAGTCGCCCCTGTGGATCGGCAGGCCGTTCAGCGTGCAGGAGTCCTTGGCGACGTTGAGCACGGCGCGGCTGGCGTCCAGCTGGACGACGCGCGCGGCGCCGCCGGCCAGCGCGGCCACGCCGAGGCTGCCGGTGTAGGCGAATGTGTTCAGCACGGTCCGGCCGGCCATCTCGCGCTTGAGCAGCGCCCGCACGGCGCGCGTGTCCAGGTAGAAACCGGCGTCGCGCGCCGCCATGACGTCGATCCGGTAGCGCACGCCGTCCTCGGTGATCGACGTCGCTGGCGGCGCATCGCCCATGACGACGCCGCGGCGGTCGGCCGCGTCGACGGCGTGCCGGTGCTTGACGACGGTGCTGCGCAGGAACGGGAGTGCGGCACGGAAGAACGCTGCGGCATGGCGTACGCCCTCCGCGCCGGCGGCGGACGGCTGGGCGTAGTTGTGGAGGACGAGCGTGTCGGCATACAGGTCAGCCGCCAGGTCGGGTGCGCCCTCGTAGAACCCGGCGAAGAGACGGTAGGCCGCCTTGTTGGGCGGGGCGAGGAGCGCCGCGCGGGCGGCGAGGGCGGAGGTGAGGAGGGGGGTGAGGGTGGGGTGCGGCATCGGGTCTCGGTTTCGGTTCCGTCCAGGGGGCACAGACATACCACAAGTCCGTGCCCGGCGGCGATCCGCGCGACCCGAGCTTGGCGCGCACCGGCGAATGCACGGACGGGTGCGCGACGCCCGGCCCCCGATTTGTTGACCCGCGCGGCCTTGCGTCCGACCATCGTCCGTGATGTCCCACCTCCGCGAGCACGCCGCGTTCTTCCGCGAGTTCCGCCGGCGCTTCGAGACGACCGGATCGATCGTGCCGAGCAGCCGTTTCCTGGCGGCGGCGATGGTGCGGCCGCTGGCGGCACGCGCAACGGACGGGCGGGCGGTTCGGGTGCTCGAGATCGGGCCGGGCACAGGGGCGGTCACGCGGGCGATCCTACCGCTGCTCGGGGCGGACGACCGCTTCGACCTCGTCGAGCTGAACGCCGCCTTCGCCGACCATCTGCGCGGCGACCTGGCCACGTCGGCCCATGCGCGCCGGCTCGCCTCGCCGTCGATCGTCCACACCGTTGCGCTCCAGGACTTCGCCGGGGTGGAACCATACGACTTCGTGATCTCCAGCCTGCCGCTCAACAACTTCCCGGTCGAAGCCGTGGACGAGGTGTGCGCCGCCTACGTGCGGTTTCTTGCGCCGGGCGGCGAGCTGACGTACTTCGAGTACATGTTCGTCCGGGCGGTGCGGATGCGGCTGGCCTCGCGGGCCGAGCGGGCTCGGCTTGTCCACGTCGATCGGACGATCGGCGACCTCGTGGCCCGGCTGGGCGTCGGGCGCGAGGCGGTGTTCGCCAACGTGCCGCCGGCCTTCGTGCAACGCCTGCGGCAACCGTCGCCTTGACTCGCGGCTGGCCGCCGGGCCATGCTGGCGCGGCCACCGGCGCGCAAGCGTCGACGACGTGGTGGTCATCGGATGGCGCCGGACGGACGGCGGGGATCGGACGGGCCGCGGGGATCGACGGCAGCTTACGGCAGAGGCCAACCGGCGAGTGAGGACGATGAAGGTCGCACGCGAGGGCTACATGTTCATCGGCTTGGCGGCCTTTGCGGCCGGCGCCACGATCGCGCGCGCGGCGGCGCACCCCTCGACGCCGCGGATCGCGCTCGCCATGGTCCTCTTCGTCCTGGCGGTCTGGGTGGTCGCGTTCTTCCGGGATCCCGAGCGGGACGGCGAACGCGGGCCGGGTGTCGTCATCGCGCCGGCCGACGGGCGTGTGGTCTTCGTCGGCCCGGTGGACGAGCCGGCCTTCATCGGCGGGACGGCGACGCGTGTTTCGATCTTCATGAGCGTCTTCAACGTCCACGTGAACCGCTACCCGATCACGGGAACGGTTCTATATGCCCACTACAACCGCGGCCGGTTCATGAGCGCGGCGCGCGACAAGGCAAGCCTCGAGAACGAGCAGATGTCGCTCGGGATCGCCGGCGGGCCGGGTGTGCCGTCCGACCCATCGCCTGGGCCCTCCGCCGACCGCCGCGTGCTCGTGCGGCAGATCGCGGGGCTCATCGCGCGGCGGATCGTGACGTACGGCGGTGTGGGCGACGCCGTGGCGCAGGGGGAGCGGCTCGGGCTGATCCGCTTCGGGTCGCGCGTGGACGTCTTCCTGCCGCCCGACGCGCGCATCGCCGTGGCCGTCGGTGACCGGACGGCGGCCGGGATGACGGTGGTTGCACGATGGACGGAGGCAGCGAGATGATCGCACGATCGACCGAGCCGCGCCGCAATCGCCGGCGGCTGCGCCGGTCGATGGTCATCCTGCCGAACGGCTTCACGATGGCCAACTTGTTCTTCGGCGTCTTCGCGATCGTCTCGGCGGCGCGCGGCGACTACGAGCGCGCGGTGCTCTACGTGGTGTTCGGCGGCATCTGCGACGTATTCGACGGCCGGATCGCCCGCGCCACGAACACGGGTTCGAAGTTCGGCGCGGAGCTTGACTCGCTCGTCGACGCGATCTCGTTCGGACTGGCGCCGGCGATGATCATGTACTTCGCCGTCCTGAACGAGCACGGCTGGGACTGGATCTTCTGCTTCCTCTTCACGATGTGCGCCTGCATCCGCCTGGCGCGCTTCAACGTCGAGCAGGCGGGCCGCGCCAAGACGCACTTCCAGGGACTGCCCTCGCCGGCAGCCGGGATCACGCTGGCCAGCTACTACTGGTTCAGCCAGACCCCGCTCTACGGCCGCCTCATCGGCAGCGACATCGACCTGCCGTGGCATCAGCTGCTCCGCTTCCTGATGCTCGGCCTCAGCTTCCTGATGATCAGCAACGTCTCGTACGCCGCCGTCCCGACGATCGGCTACCGCTCGCCGCGGGCGATCGTGGGATCCCTGTTGGTGGTCGGCACGTTGATCGGCGTCGTGTTCCTGCCGAAGCAGTTCTTCTTCCCGGCGTTGATGGGCTACGTGATCTTCGGGCTCGGGCAAACGGTGTTCGAGGGGTTGATGGAGCGGCGGCCGGTGCTCGGCCGTGCCGACGTGTCCGGCGCAGCACCGGATCCCGACACGCCGGACGGCTGACGGCCGGCAACCTCCGCCCGGGCAGCCGTCACCTGTTGTCGAGGATCCCCCGCCACCCGACGGGAAGCCAGGCTTTGCACCCCCCTGCCCGCCGCGCCTGTGCCGTCCCCGGCTCGACGACGGCCACGTCCACCACGCCGCCTTCCCCCACCGCCGGGTTCGTCGGGATCAGCGCGAGGAACGAACCCGCCGCTGCCCCGCACGCCCCGGCGAGCGCCACCTCCACCGACCCGCCCGGCGGTACGGCGACACGCCACGCCCGGGGCGCGACGCGCTCGCCGGGTGCTGGAAGGACGAGCCGCGGCGCGCCCCCATCCGTTGCGCTCGCGCCGTCCGGCACGACATCGACGGCGCCGATGGCCGCGCCCGAGCGGCCGTCGCCGTCGTCCAGGGGCAGCCAGTCCTCCAGCAGGCCACGGCTCTCGACGAACATCGAGACGCGGCGCGGTGCGGCAAGGCCGAGGTCGGCCAGCGGCACGTCGAACGACAGCACGCGGCTGTCCACGGTGAACGGCAGCGGGGCGATCGGCTGCAGCCGCCCGATCGGTGCGGCGGCGTCCGGATCCCACCGCGCCACGCCGACGACCATGGCATCGTCGCCGCCCGATCCGAGCACCGCGTTCTCGGGCCCGGCCGCCGCCACCCGGTCGATCCGCCCGTCGCCGTCGATGTCCAGCAGCACGCGCACGAGGACGCCGTACGGTACGACGGCCGGCACGTGGCGGGCGATGCCGATCGACAGGCGCGCGCCCCCGACATCGCCGCCGCCGGCTGCGTCGGAATCGACACCGCGCCAGCTCGCGCCGACGTGCCAGACATCGGCCTCGTAGCGAACGCCCGGCTCGTCGGGGTCACCCTCGGCCGGGGTGAGGCGATGGAACAGCTCGACGGCGGCACCTGCCGCGCCCGGCACGGCGGGCTGGGCGATGTGCAAAACGGGCGCACCGCTGCCGTTGCCGTCGATCGTGACGGTCGCGGCCGAGGCGGCACGGAAGATCGCGGCGTACGGCACGCTCGGCGCGACGGCGTCGGGCCGGGGTCGATCGGACGCGTCGAGCAGCGCGAACTGGAGCCACCCGTCGGCCGTCGCGGCCTCGAGCGCCCCGCTCGCGATCGTCCCGGCGGTGCCGAGATCCCCGGCCGGCAGGCGCGCCGGCTCGACGGGCTCGAACGTGACGGTCACCGGCACGCGGGCGTACGGCGGGGCCACGAGCGGCTCAGGCGGGACGCCGACGTGCAGCGCGGGCGGTGCGCCCGGGCGCGGCTCGGCGGCGAGCGTGAACGTGATCGGCGCGGCGGTCGGGTTGAAGGCCTCGAGGACGGACGTGCGCGGGGCCAACGCCGTGCGGGGCCAGCGGCCGAGGTTCACCGCCGCGCCCTCGCCGGCGCGGACGCTCAGCGTGGCCGTGACGGCGCGCGCCGCGTCCAGCAGCCCGGCGCCCTGACGCGTCACGCCCACCGGTCGGGCCCCGCGGCCGTCGTTCACCACCGGCCGCGTCGCGTTCACGATGCGCGCGGCGACGTCGGAGGCGCCGAGGGGCGTCGTCGTGCCGGCGGCGAGGCGCTGCAGCACGAGCGCCGCCGCGCCGGCGACGTGCGGGCTGGCCATCGAGGTGCCGCTGATCACGGCGGCGCCGCCGCCGCTGCCCATGCCGGCGGTCCGGATGCTGGTGCCGGGCGCCGTCAGGTCCGGCTTCAACGCGCCGCTTCGGCTCGGGCCGCGGCTGGAGTACGTGCCGATGGCGTCCACGGGCACGCCGGCCGACGACGCGGCCACGGAGAGCGCGCGCGGGCTGCTGCCGGGCGCGGTCAGGACGAACGGATGGTCGGCCTGGTTGCCGGCCGCCGCGACGACGACGATGCCGGCGTTCACCGCGGCGTCGATCGCCGCATCGAAGAAGCGTGAGCCCTGCGCCCACGGCTCGCCGAGGCTCATGTTGATCACGTCGACCCGCTGCGGCACCGCCCCGCGCCGCTCGAGACCGAGGTTGGCCGCGGCGCACCACTCGAGGGCGTCG
This sequence comes from Candidatus Avedoeria danica, assembly GCA_016703025.1. Taxonomy (NCBI): domain Bacteria; kingdom Bacillati; phylum Chloroflexota; class Ardenticatenia; order Candidatus Epilineales; family Candidatus Epilineaceae; genus Candidatus Avedoeria; species Candidatus Avedoeria danica. The sequence goes on along the minus strand of JADJCV010000003.1, from coordinate 348,295 downwards.
ATGACGACGTCGACCGCCTCGTCCGTGTCGGCGGCCCGTGCGGGCGGGCCGTACACTTTCAGCGCGACAAGCGAGGCTTCCGGCGCGACGCCAGGCGCGACATCGCCCCCGCCCTCAGATCCGGCGATCCCCGCCACGGCCGTGCCGTGGCCGTATGCGTCCAGCGGGTCCGGATCGGGGCGCGGCGTGCTCGTGCACAAGCCGGCCGCCTCGTCGCCCGGCGCGCAGAGCCCCGGCGAGGTGTAGTTCGGGCCGACGAAGTCCCAGCCGCCGACGACGCGCTCGTTCGGAAACAGCGCCCGCCCATCGAACGCATCGTCGATCCGCTCCGCCGCGCCGCTCGCCGCCGCGTACGCCGCTGCCGTGCCCGGCCCGCCGAACGCGCGGTGCGTGTAGTCGATGCCGGTGTCGATGATCGCGATCGTCTGTCCCGCACCGTCGAGCCCGAGCCGGGCGTGGACGACGTCGGCGCCGATGCGCGGCACGCTCCGATCGAGCATCGGCCGCAGCCGCGGCGCCGCCTCGATCCGCGCGACGCCCGCCACCGCGGCCAGCCGGGCGATGTCCGATGCCCGGCCGTGCACCTGTACGCCGTTGCCGACGACGGCGTAGCGCGCCACGACGTCGAGCCCGAGGGCTTCGGCGCGCGCCAGCACGCCGGCCTGCGACGCGAGCGTGGCGGCGTGGAGCGCATTCAGATGGGCGCGGGTGTCCGTCTGCGCCGCGGCCGAGGCGACGTCGACGGCCAGCCGACGCCACGCCGGCCAGCCGGACGCCGCCAGCCGCTCGGCCACCGAGGGGGCGTCGAGGACGACGATCGCGCTCGCGGGCGCGAGAGCGGGGGCGGGCGCGAGCGCGAGGGCGGGCGGCGGCGGGTCGATCGGGCGCACGGCAGGGTGGGCGGCGGCCGATGACGTAGCGACGGCGAGGGCGACGGCGAGGGCAAGGGTGACGGCCGGCGCGGCGATGGGCGGCACGGCGCGGACTTGGGGCCGACGGGGGTCATGCGGGTGATGCGGGTGTTGCGGGTGACGGGACATGGGCGCTGGTGCCTCCGGCGACGGGGGGCGACGGGATCGACGCGGTCGGGCGAAAGGGTAGCAGAGCGGGCGGGGCAGGCGACGGGTTCGAGAGGCAGGCGGTTCGTCGAGGGCGGACCGTGGCGTCGACGTGCCCGCGCGGCCCTATAATCGCCCCATGCCGGCCCCTCCGCCTCCCCCTCCTCTTTCTCCCCCCCTCCGCCACATCACGACCCTCGTCTACGCCTTCGATCGTGCCGACCGCCTCTGCCTGCTGCGCCGCCGCAAGGCGCCGAACCTCGGGTTGTGGTCGCCGCCGGGCGGCAAGGTGGAGCCGGACGAGACGCCGCTGGCGTGCGCCGTGCGCGAGTTGGCCGAGGAGACCGGGCTCATCGGCGACGCGCCCCGGCTCGTGGCGGTGGCCACCGAGTACGATGCGGTGACGGGTGAGGCGTGGCTGATGTTCATCGTGCGCGTCGACGTGCGGGACGGGACGATCCGCAGCGACGGACGCGAGGGCGAGGTGGCCTGGGTGGCGCCGGCCGACGTCGCCGCCCTGCCCGCGCCGCCCGCCGACGCGTCGATCCTGGCCGTCGTGCGCGAGGCGGAGGTGCGTGGGGGGGTGGCGTTCATGGGGTTGCGATACGAGCGGGGACACATCGCAGGTGTCGAGATCACGTGGGGGTGAGTTCACCCGTGTTCTCCCCCACGATACCGGCACCCCGGCCGCGCGCCGTCCCCCACGTAGGGGCGACGCATGCGTCGCCCGCAGCCCGCCGCCCCCCCGCCCCCTACGGCAAATCCACCGCCCACACCCCCCGCCCGCGCTCGTCCACCCACGCCATCGTCGCGCCGTCCGGGGAGATCGACCAGTCGTTGTTGGCGATGCGGATCTGGGCCTCGGGGCCGAGGAGCCGCCGGACGACACCGCTGTCGGCGTCCATTTCCCAGACGGTGTGGAAGCCGTGCTCGGGCTGCATCGGGACGTACACCAAGCGGCTGGGCAGCCGCCAGCGGTAGGCGCCCTCGAAGTCGAGCTTCTTCACACGGCCGACCTCTTCGACGAAGGTCGGCGCCAGGAAGACGCCGTTGCGGTCCGGGTGCTCGCGGTTGAGGGCGAGGTAGAACGCCACCCAGCGGCCGTCCGGCGAGAGCGCGGCGTCGGAGAGGAACGTGCCGCGGGCAAGCTCGATCATCGTGCCGCTGACGGTGTCGATCGTCGTGAGGACGAACATCGGCAGGTCCTTCACCGGGCGGCCGATGACGAGGCAGCGCGGGCTGTCCGGCATGCAGGCCGGCACCGTGGCGCCGAACAGCGCGACGAGCTCGCGGACATCCGTGCCGTGAATATCGGCCCCGAACACGCGCACCAGGTTGTCGACGTCGGCGCGACCACCCCACGAGTCCCACCACACCGCCCGCGTACCGTCCGGCGTGAGCCGCACCGGGTTGCCGCCCGTCGGCAGCGGCCACTCCGTGCCGTCGACGGTGTCCCGCACGATGCTCACGTCGCCGGCAGGCCGGATCATGTAGCGCGCCGCGCCGCTGGCCAGCAGGACGCCGGTGTCCAGCACGGTCGGCTGCCCGCCGGGCGGCCACACCGCGGCGGTGTAGATCGCGGTCGACGCGGTGCCCGGCGGCCGGTCGATGAAGTTCAGGGCGCTCGAGTCCGCCGCCCACCACGCCCCACCGCAGCACCCATCCGCGACGATCTGGCGCGGTTGGAGCGGGAACAGCGGCCGGTTGACGCTGCTCGGGGCGGCTGCGAGCCGCCCGGCCAAGCCGGCACTCGGCGCACGCGGGTGGGACGTCGGTCCGGGGACGGCAGGCGGTGCGGTGCGGAACGGTGAAACGCCGGCCGCGCCGGCCGCATCGCCGACCGTCCGGCCGGGCGTCGAGAAGGGCAGGATCGCGCCCTCCGGCTGCGTCGGCGCAGCGACGTCGTCCAAGCCGTCCGTGGCCCGGTCGAGGGCGGGTGTTTCGGCGGAGAGCGCGCGCAACGGGGCGCCGAGCGCGGTCAGCCACGCGGGGCGGGTCTGCTGCACGATCAGCAGTCCGCCGGCAGCCACCATCGCCCCGATGGTCAGCGCGAACGGCGCGCGGCCCATGTTGCCGTCCCGGTCCTAGTGCTCGCCGCTCGGGTACGGCTGGGCGAACTCGTTCAGGAGCGCACCCCCGAGCTGGATCGGCGGCTGGTCGTCGAACGACTGCCAGCGGCGCGGGTCGGACAGCTCGCGCTCGTACGACAGCGGGCCGCTGCCGTACAGGAGCAGGCTGTGCCAGTCGGCGTCGATGAACTGGACGGGGTTGAAGAGCCGCTGCAAGGACGCGTCACGGATCTCGAGGTGGAGGTGGGGCGAGCTGTAGCACGTCTCGTACATGTCGCCCGACAGCGCCACGGGCTGGCCCCGCGCGACGGACTGGCCGATCTCGAGCGCGGGGCGCTCCAACAGATGGCCGTAGAAGCTGACGAAGCCGTCCGGGTGCGCGATCATCAGGTTGTGCGGCGGCGCGCCGCCCGGTCCGTCGATGCTCTGCACGACACCGTCGGCGATCGCGACGACCGTCGTCCCGCACGCGCAGGCGAAGTCGAGGCCCATGTGCAGGCCCTGGCCGCTGCGGTAGATCTGGTGGCGCTCGAAGTAGGCATACACGGTGTTGCCGTACGGCTGGCTGATCGTCCACGTGGCCATGCTGGACGGCTCGCTGAACGGCAGGCCATACGGGCGATCGGCGGCGGACGCGATGCCGACGGCAGCCGGCACGGCGGCGCGCGACGATCCGACGGCCGCGACCGCGATTGCGGCAGCGACGGCCGTCAGCCGCACCGCCCGCGCGAACCCGCGGCGCAGGACCGGGCCGCCGCTCAACTGCCCTCGACCCGCTGCTTGAGCTGCGCCAGCGCGTCGTCCAGCGCCGACTGGCCGCGGCCGCCGATCATCGCCTTGGCCGCCATCTCCTTGAGCATGCCGAGCTTCAGCGTGACGGTCAGCTGGACGTCCGTTCCAGCGCCGGCGGGGGTCAGCGTCATCGCCGCCACCGCCGGTGCGCCGACGGGATCCGGCAGGTCGGCATCGACGACGAGCTTGGCGGGCGGCGTGACGGTGGTGAGCGTGGCGGGCACTTCCACCTCGCGGCCGGACACGTTGGCCCGGATCGAGAGCTTCTGGCCCTGCACCGCGGCGAAATCGGCCGGCTCGACCGCCAATACGGCCGGGATATCGTCGATCATCTTGCGCAGATCGATGACGGTCTGCCAGACCTTGTCCGGCGCGGCGGCGATGTGGGTGCGGCTGGTGATGTCCATCGTGTTCGACTCCTGTGGGTTCGGCGCCTGAACGGGCCGGTCGGTTCGCACGTACGCATGCGTCCAAAGTGGTGGTCCGAGGTGTCAGTCCAACGTCGCGTGCTCGCCCGGCACGGGCACGTCCGCCAAGCCGGGCTGCGCTTCAATATAGATCTCGCCGAACAACTCGGGTTGTTCCACGGTGATGGCCCAACGGCGGAGCATCTCGAGCACGGCCAGGAAGCTGACGATGACGAACTCGCGCAGGCTCACCCCCGGCGGACAGCCTTCGAGGACCGCGTCCCGGAACGTCAGCCGGCCGCGCGCGAGGAGGACGCCGCGCAGCGCGACGAAGCGCTCGCCCAACCGGACGGGATGGGGCCGCGGCGCCGAGCCGACCGGGACGTTGGCGGCCGCCGCCAGCTCCTTGGCCTCGGCCATCGCCGAGCGGAACGCCGCGGCGAGGGCGTCGGCGGTCGTGTCGGCGGGGGCCGGGGGCGGGGGCGCGTCGATGACGGGCGCCGGCGCGACCCGCGCGTAGGCCCGCAGCCCGGCGGCCTCGCGCGCCCCGAGGTCCTCGGCGGCGCGGCGGAGGCGGCGGTAGGCATGCAGCCGCTCGATCAGCTCGGCGGCGTCGGCCTCCTCGTCCGGCGCTTCGGCACCTGGCGCGGGCAGGAGGGCGCGGCTCTTGATGACCATGAGCGTGGCGGCGACGTCGCAGAACTCGGCGATCTCGGCGCCCTCGACGCTGTTCAGCGCTGCGACGTACTGCAGGAAGCTGTCCGTCACGCGCGCGAGGGCCACCGTGCTGATGTCGAGCGAAGCGCGCTGGATGAGCGTGAGGAGCACGTCGATCGGCCCTTCGAACACCGGCAGGCTGACCCGGAAGCCGGACCGCGGCAGCGGCGCCTGAACCTCGATCACGGCTCGGCGGCCGCCGTCGGCAGGACGGCCGGCGGCACGATCGTCCGCACGGCGGCATGCCGGGCGGCTCGGCCGGCGTAGCGGGCCACGGCGTCGAGCAGCATCGGCTGCCAGCCCCCGATGTACGTCCGCCCCGGACACGGCGTCGGCACGAGCTCGCCGTGGCCGCGTATGGCGTCCAGCGGCAGGCCGAGCCGGTCGACAAGGTGGGCGATGAGGGCCGCGGCGCGGTCCAGCTGTCCGGGCGGTGGCGGGGCGTCGTCGAAGTTGCCGCACAGCGCGACCCCGACGGAAACGCCGTTGAACTGTCGCGCGTGGTGGCTGACGACGGTCAAGTCCTGCGTCTGGTGCACCCCGCCGTCGGCGTCCACGACGAAGTGGTAGCCGATGCCCGGCCAGCCGAGCGCGTCCCGGTGCTCCCGCGCGATGTCCTCCGGCCCGACGCCGGCCGCCGCGCCGGTGTGGTGAACGACGACGTAGCGGATCTCCGACAGTGTCCGCCGGGGGTAAGCCGCCGTCGGGTCGCCGTGCGCCAACTCGGCCGTGCGGTCCCCGATGACGAGCGTCTCGCCCGCCCACTGCGGCTGCCCGGCGGCGCTGTCGGCCGCGGCCTGCAGCCACTGCGCGCCGATGTCCAGCGGCGCGACGCGCCCGGGCGCGACCTCGGCGAGGACGAGCCGCTCGAAGACCTGCGCCCGCCGCCCGTCGATGAGGACCTCGTCCGTCAACGGCTCGCCGCACAGCGCGGCGCCGAAGTTCGTCCAGAAGGCCAGGAACGGGGCGCGCATCACGTAACCGGTGTGCGGCGAGCGGTGCTCGGGGCCGTCGACGGGGCGGGGCGGGGCGGGGGGGAGGATCGACGAGGCGCCCACAGGGACGGGCGCATCCTCGGCCGAGGGGGGCGCAGGCGTGAGGTAATCGTCGAAGAGCAGCGGAGGGGTGGTCACGGGCGGGATTATAGCGAAAGCCGGCATCAACGGCTGAAGCCGTTGATTTCGTCGCTGCGCTCTCGAGAACATGACCACACGGCGGCCCCACACCGGATTGGTATTACACCCCCTCGAACCCCTGCCCCACCTCCCGCAAGCTCACCCAGCCGTGCCGGGCGATGACGACGTGATCCAGCAGCCGGACGCCGAGCAGGCGGCCGACTTGGACGAGCTGGCGGGTGAGCAGGATGTCGTCGTGGCTGGGCGCCGGGTCGCCCGAGGGGTGGTTGTGGACGACGATGACGGCGGGCGCGTTGCGGCGGATCGCCTCACGGAAGACCTCGGCCGGTCGGACCTGGCTCTGGTTGACCGAACCCTTGTACACCTCGTGGACCGCGACGATGTCGTGACGGGTGGTGAGGAGGACGACGCGCAGGTGCTCCTGATCGAGCGAACCCATCTCGGGGGTGAGGAGGCGGGCGATATCGGCGGCGGCGGTGATCCGGTGGCGGGCGTCGGGCGGCGGGACGACGAGGCGCCGGCCGAGCTCGAGCGCGGCTTTGATCTGCACGGCGGTGGCCGGCCCGCAGCCGGCGACGGTGCAGAGGTCATCGACCGGCGCGTCCGCCAGTCCGCGGAGCCCGAAGCGCGCCACGAGGTCCTGGGCGATCTGCAGCGCGCTGTTGCCCCGCCCGCCGCTCCGGACGACGATGGCGACGAGCTCGGCCGTGCTGAGCGCGCCGCCGCCGTGGCGGGTGAGGCGCTCGCGGGGCAGGTCGTCCGTCGGGAGGTCGCGGATGCGGGTCGTGTGCGGCATGAGGGCCACAGGGTACGACGGGGCGGGCGGCTTGGGGAGGGCGGCGGCGACACGTTGGCGACAACTGGAGCGACAGGCCGGCGGGTGGCGGCCAAGGTCGCGGTCGGTTGGTTGGCCTCGTTTGGCTGGCCTCGTTCGGCTGATGTCGTTCGGTTGACAACGGATCGCGGTCGAGCCGATAGTGTCGCGTGGGCGCGGGTCGATCCGCGTTTCGCTGCGGACCGGCGTGCGAGCGGGCGCCCGGCACTGCCCATCGCTCGTGCACATCACCCAATCCACAAGGAGTCCCTCCGTGTCCACGACGTTTCGCGTGCTCGTATGCACCGTGTTCGCCTCGCTGGCCCTCGGCCTCAGCGCGCGCCACATCCAGGCGGCGCCAAGCCGCCAGACCCGTCCCGCCGAGGCCACCATCGAGCTGGCGGCCGGCGCTGAGGGCAAGGTGCCGATCAACGCGTTCTGCCTGAACTTCGGCGAGCCCTTCCCCAAGGCCGTCACTGTGTCCACCGGGGCCGCAGCAGCGGGCGTGGTCCAGGTGATGAAGGCGGCGGCACGCAGCGCCACGCTGGACGTACTGCAGACCCAGATCGCCATCTGGCACCAGATCGAAGGCTCGTGGGGTTACAAGGACAAGGACGTCGACATGACCACGGCCAAGGCACTGGCCGAGGCCGCCGCGAGCGAGGGCACGGGCGCGCTCGTCGAGACGGGCGTGGCGCTGGACAAGGCGATCACGGACGGCAGCGTGACCGCGACGGTCGACGGCTGGCAGGTCGTGGACGCGCCGAAGGCGTTGCCGTCGGATGCGCCGTACTACGGCTCCGGCACGCTGGTCGTGAAGAACGTGTCCGCGGCGCCGATCACGGTGCGCGTGCCGCTGGGCCTCGTGCTCAAGGCCGCGAACGAGGCCGAGCAGGACATGGGGCTCTATGCCGTGACCCAGGTGCCGATGGAGCAGCCCGCGGCGCTGCCCAAGACCGGCTTCGGCCCGCCGGCCGGGCGCACGAGCCACACCGTCTCCGCGTGGTGGGCCGTCGTCGTCGCGCTGGCAGCCGCCTTCGTCGTCCTGCGCCGCCGGCTCGACCGCTCGGCGTCCCGCGCCGCCTGACGGGAGAACGACGCCCGTGGGGACGGCTGAACGCGAGGCCACATCACGCCGCGGGGCAGGCGACGTGCGAACGAACGCGGCGGAAGAGGCCCTGTTCGCGGCGATAAACCGCGCGCGAAAGACCAAGCGACTGCCCGCGCTGCGCATCTCGGCGCCACTCGCCCACGCCGCGCGTGCCCACAGTGCGGATCTGCGGGCGACGTCCCGGTGCAGCCATGAGGGCAGCGACGGGTCAAGCCTTCAAGATCGGCTGGCGGCGGTGGGGGTCGTGCCGGCGCGGTACGGCGAGGTGGTGGCCTGCGGCTCGGCGTCCGCGAAGGCGGCCGTGGAGCAGTGGCTGGACTCGGACGCCCACCGCGACATCCTCCTCGGGCGCGCCTTCAAGTCGGTTGGGGTGGGCGTGGCCTTGGGGGCCGAGGTGTCGGACGCGCGCTGGACGGCGGTGTTGGGGGCGCCGTGAGGTCGGGACGTGGGGACGTCGTGCATGCGCCGGGCCGGCGCATGCACGGCTTCATGCGCGGCGGGCCCGTCCCACTGGCGGCCCACACCCCGCCCGCATATACTCCCGCGTCCGTCCGTGCAGGAGGTCCGATGTCCGCGTCCAGCCGCCCTGATCGCCCCGAACGCCCGCTGGCTGTGCTGTTCGACGTGGAGGGCGTCATCGCCCATCCCGACGACGACGCGCTGGCGCACGGCTTCGCGACGCTGTGGCCCGGACTGCGGCGCGACGAAGTCGAGGCGGCGCGCGACGGTGCGGCGCTGTACCCGCTGTGGGAGCGCTACTCCATCGGCGCGATCGACGGCCGATCGTACTGGCGGGCCGTCATCGAGTCCCTCGGCCGCACGGCGGACGATGGCCGGCTCGATGCGCTGGCGGAGCTGCTGTCGCGCGCCTGGTGGGCCGAAATCGATCCCGAGATCCTCGCGCTCGTCGACGCGCTCCGGGCGGCGCCGGCGCCGGATGGACCGATGAAGGTCGGGCTCCTGTCGAACAGCTGCGCGGACCACGACACCGCCCTGGCCTCATTCGCACCGCGCTTCGACGCCGCGTGCTTCTCGCATCGCGTCGGCCGCCGCAAGCCCGACGCGGCGGCCTATCTCGGCGCCGCAGCGGCGTTGGGCGTTGCGCCGGAGCGCATCCTGTTCGTCGATGACCGGGTGCGCAACACCGCCGCCGCCGAGCGCGCCGGGATGGCGACGGTCGTCTTCACCACCGTTGCCGCGCTGCGCGAGGCGCTCATGGCGCACGGCCTGCTGGACGCGGCGCGCGTGCCGTGACCGAAGCGTCGGCGGCGGTGCTGGTCAACACGCAGGCGGCATGGGCGGCGGCCAGGCCGCGGATTGCCGCGGCCGATCGATTGGCGCTCGACCTCGAGGCCGACGGTTTCCACCGCTACCCCGAGCAGACGGCGCTCCTTCAGCTGGCGCTGCCCGACGGCTCCGTCCTCCTCCTCGATCCGCTGGCGCTGCCTGACCTCGACGCCCTCGGCGCCGCGCTGGCCGATCCGGCGGTGCCGATCGTCGTCCACTCGTCGTCCTACGACGTCCGCGCGCTGGACCGGGACTTCGACTTCCACATCCGCGGCTTGGTGGACACTTCGATCGCCGCGCAGCTGACCGGCAACGCGCATCTCGGCCTCGGCAACGTGCTCCTGGAGGTGCTCGGGGTCGATCTGCCCAAGCCCAAGCGGCTCCAGCGCTTCGATTGGTCGCGCCGTCCGCTGCCGGACGAGGCGCTGGACTACGCCGCCGGCGACGTGATCCACTTGCTGGCCCTGGCCGACGCGCTCACGGCCCGCCTCGCCGCGCTCGGCCGGCTGGCCTGGCTGGACGAGGAATGCCGGCGCGCCGAGTCGGCTCGGCACGAGCCGCCCGCACCGCCCGCCGAAGCGTTCTGGCGCGTGCGCGGCGCGCGCGAGCTGACGCCGCCGGCGCGGGCGGTGCTGCGCGAGCTCGTGGTCTACCGCGACACCGAGGCGCTGCGTGTCGGCCGGCCGCCCCACCACGTGCTCTCCAACGAGGCGTTGATTGCGATCGCCAGCCGGCCGGACGAGCGCCTCGAGCGCATCGGGGGCGTGGGCGCCGCGGTGCGCGGGGCGGCGCGCGAGCGGCTCCGGGCGGCGATCCAACGCGGGCGTGACGCCGGACCGGTGCACTGGCCGCGGCGGACGGCGACGAACCCGTGGACGCCGGCGGCGCGCGAGCGGCTTCTCGAGCTCAAGACGTGGCGCAAGGGCGAGGCCGAGCGCCTCGGCCTCGATCCCGGGATCATCTGGCCGATGGGCCACCTGGAGCGACTGGCCCTGTACCCCGCCGCACCGCTGGCCGACTTGGACGATCCGGACGCGCCAGGCGTGCGGCGGTGGCAGTGGGCCGAGCTCGGCGCGTCGCTGGACGCGTTCAGGTGCGCGCGGGCGTGGCAGGCGGTTCAGGCGGCGGGCTGACCGGGGGCGGAGCGGTGGTCGCCGGAGCGGTGGCTGCCTGAGCGGCCTCGGACGAGGCGACGTCGGAGGGTGACCCGCCGTCGGCATCGGACAGATCGAGCTGGTGCTTGAACTCGAGCGCGTAGATCTCGAGCAGCGCCATGAGCAGCGCGGCGACGATCGGCCCGATGATGAAGCCGAACAGGCCGTACACCGCGATCCCGCCCAGCGTCGAGAAGAAGACGAGCAGGTCGTGCATCCGCGCGCGCTTGCCGACGAGCCGCGGGCGGATGAGGTTGTCCAGGTTGGTGATGACGACGGCCGTCATGAACAGCACGACGGTGCCGCGCAACACCTCGCCCTGCGAGTAGAGCACGATGGCATGCGGGTAGAGGATGATCCACGTGCCGAGCACCGGGATCATCGCCAGGAAGACCATGACGACGCCCCAGAGCACCGGCGCCGGCGCACCGACCGCCCACAGCGTCAGCGCGCCGAGGCTGCCCTGCACGAGGCCGACGATGAACGAGCCGCGGAGCGTGGCGCGCGACACCGAGATCAGGCGGTCGACGAACATCTGCTCGTAGCGCTTGTCCAGCGGGCTGAGGTACATCACGCGCTGCAGGATCGTCTCGCCGTCCCTGAAAAAGTAGAACATCGTGAACAACGCGATGACGAGGTTCAGCGCCAGCGCCAACGCCCCGGCGCCGGTGAAGCTGATGATCGATGTGGCGGTGCTGCCGGCGCTGCTGAGGAGCTGTCGGATCTGATCGCCCTGAATGAGCTGATCCAACGGGACGTTCTTCAGCCAGCCGAAGAACGGCAGGCGCCCCAACGGACTGCCCTCACCCCCCGCCACGACGGCCTGCAGCCAGCCGGACGTCCGTTCGATGAACCCGACGACGCCGCTTTCGGCGCCCGCGAAGAGGGACCGCGCTTCGGTGGTGATCAGCGCGGCCACGAGGTAGATCGGGATGATCGCAAGGACGATGACGGTGAGTGTCGACAGAAGCGCGGCGATGCCGGCACGGTTGCGCGTGATCCGCAACCACTCCCTGTGCATCGGATAGCCGAGGCTGGCGAAAACCGCCGCGACGACGATCGGCACCAGGAAGATGTCGACGATGTGGTAGAACGTGTAGGCGACGACCAACACGAGCACGATGAGCCATATCCGCTCGATCCGCTCGGTGGACAGGACGACGAGCCCACGGCGCGGCGACTTGGGAAGCGCACGCGCCACGGCCTCGACGCCGTCATCTGCGCCGGGCACGGTGGTCTGGATTGGGGCGGTCGGGTCGGCCATCGCGCACCCCTTTTGTCGAGCCTGTTGTCGAGCCTGTCTTCGCACCCCGCTGACGAACCCGCTCACGAACCCGCAGCCGGGCCTGCCGAACCCTCGTACACCACCATTGGACACGCTCGGGGTTGCCACCAGAGTGGGGATCCCGGAGACTCTGCAGCGGTGGTGAACCAGCCGGTGCGATCCGACCGCTTCATCGCGCTGCGTTCCATCCTGTCCCTACGGCAACGTCGACAGGAAATCCAGCAGCGCGTCGTTGAACAGGTCCGGCTGTTCCAAGTTCAGCAGGTGCCCGGCCCCCTCGATCAGGACGAGCTCGGCGCCGGGGATGCCCGCCTTGAGCTTCTCGCCCTCGGCCGGCGGCATCAGCTGGTCGTCGGCGCCGTGCAGAACCAGCGTCGGGACACCGATCTTGGCCAGCGTCGGCGTCGAGTCGATGCGGTCGCGCATCGCCTCGAGCGCGCCGACCACACCCTCGACGCTCCCGGACGTCATGATCTCGCGCACTTCGGCCACGAGCTCCGGGTCGTCCGCCACGGTCTGCGGCGCGAACATCTTGGGCAGGATGGCGCTGGCGATCGCCTCGACACCGTCGTCGCGCGCGATCTGCGCGTTCTTGTCGCGCCCGGCCTTGCCCTCGTCCGTGTCGGCGCCGGCCTTCGTGGCGGCCAGGACGAGCGCGGAGACGCGGTCCGGGTGCAGGCGAAAGAGCTCGAGCGCGACGTAGCCGCCCATCGAGAGGCCGCACACGACGACCGGATCCTCGAGGCCGAGCTCGTCGAGGAGCGCAACGCAGTCCTCGGCGTAGTCGGTCATCGTCACGGCGCCGCCCGGCGTGCCGGACTCGCCGCAGCCGCGGAGGTCGGGGGCGATGCCCCAGACCGTCCCGGCCAGGCCCTCGAGCTGCGGAACCCACATCTGGCTGGAGAGCGGGTAGCCGTGGATGAAGAGGACGACGTGCTCGGGGAAGTTGTCGGCATACGACAGGAAGATGCGCGGCTCGCTGCCATTATCGCTTGCGGTGTCCATGGATGGGCTCCCGTGGGTTGCGTTCGGATCGGTCGTGCGGTCGGATTCCGGCGGCTGTCGGATCGGCCTGCCTTGGATCGCCGGACGACGCGCTTGGCGTGCGGATGCGGCGGTCACGGACGGCGGGCCGGGTGAGAGTATAACGCAAGTCCGCGCCGACCTCGCCGGGCGGACGACGACCCCGTTCACCGTCTTGACACCGGCCGCCGTCGCCCCCTATCCTCACCGCCCGGCCGCGCGGTCGACCGCCTTCCGCCCGCCCGCGCCGTCCGGGTGCGCCTCGCCAGGTCTCGAGGAGGTTGTCCGCCATGGCCGCCAGCCTGATCGCCTCGCCCGGTGCGTCATCGCCTTCGGCTGAGCCCCCCGCCGCGCGCACCGCCGGGCCGGCGTCCGTCGATCCGGCCGCCCCGCCCGCCGAGCCGCCCGAGGACGGCGAGGCGGACGACGAGGATGACGACGACGATGAGGCTTGGGACGACGACCTCGAGGAGTGGGACGAAGAGGAAGACGACTGGGACGACGAGGAAGACGAGGGCTGGGCCGACGACGACGACGAAGCGTGGGAAGACGACGAGGAAGAACCCGAGGCCTGACGACGTCGTCGCGCCGCTGGACCGCTTCGCCGCCGTCCCGGTGCCGCTGCCGCGCTCGGACTACCGCTACCCCGTCGGCTACCAGCAGGACGCCGTCGCGCGCATCCTTTCCCAGCTCACCCGCTACCGCGGTGCGCTCCTCATCGCATCGACCGGCCTCGGCAAGACCGTCATCGCCACCGAGGCGGCGCGCCTCCTGCGGCGCACCGGCGCGGTCGACCGCGTCCTGGTCATCGCCCCGAACGCCGTGCGCCGCGAGTGGGCATCCCACCTCGAGGCCGCGCGGCTGCCGTTCGAGAGCGCGAACCACGCCGCGCTCGACGCCTCCCCGGACCGCAGCGCCGGCACGCGCACGCTCCTGACGGCGCTGGACGCCCTCCAGCCGCGCACGCTCCTCGTCATCGACGAGTGCCACCTCCTGCGCAACCGCGGCCGCCGCTCGACGGGCGGGCGGGATGAGCGGAGCGACTTCGGCAGCCGGGACGACCGGGACGATGTCGGCGGCCGGGAGCGGGTAGCGTTCGCGCGCCTCGTGCCCGCCATCGCCCGGAGCGGCTGCCGCGTGCTCCTCATGACGGCCACGCCGTTCTCGCGCGGCCTCGCCAACCTGAACACGCAGCTCACGCTCCTCCCTCGGACCGCCCCGAGCCGCGCCCTGATGCCCGAATGGGTGCCCGACGCCCGGGCGTGGCACGTCAGCACCGAGGCGGACATCGCGCACCTGCCCGTGATCACGGTCCTCACGACGCCGAGCGTCGCCCGCGTGTACGGCGAGCACGACGAGGGCGGCACGTTCGTCCGGTTCGGCCTGAAGCGCCGCTACTTCCCGCGCCTGCACCTCCACCGCCGCAACACGCCCATCGTCGCCGGTCCGGCGATCGCCGCGGCGCTGGACGCCGGCGCCTTCGGCCTGGAGGGCTCGTCGTCGGGGATCGAGCGCACCGTCCGGCTGTCGCTGACGAGCTCGCCGTGGGCGCTGGCGGAGTGCGTCGCCAAGACGCTGGCGACGCCGGGGCCGGGCGGCTTCGCGCGCGCGCGCTTCGCGCAGACCGCCGAGGAGCGCGCCGCGGCGCTGGCCGGCCTCGTCGGCGCCCTGCGGTCGCTCCGGCCGGCCGATGACCCCAAGCTGGCGCGGCTCCTGGCGCTGCTGGACGATCGCTGCGCGGCGAGCGGGAAGGCCGTCGTGTTCGTCGAGCGGCTGGCGTCGGCGGCCTACCTTGAGGCGGCGCTGGCGGCGCTGCGGCCGGGGCTGCGGGTCGGGTGCACGGTCGTCGGGGCGGGACGGGCGGACCTGGCGGGACGGGCGCAAGCGTCGTCGACGTCGACGTCGACGGGCGATGGCCCGGCGGCACCGCAGGCGCCGCCGGCGATGGCGCCGATGCCCGCGCGGTTCCGGCAGCGGCCGATCGGCGAGGTGCGCGCGATGGTGGCGGCATTCGCGCCGGTGGCGAACGGGGTTCGAGCGGCCGGCGCCGATGCCCTCGACGTGCTGATCACGACGGATGCCTGGGGAGTCGGCGTGAACCTCCAGGACGCGGCGACGGTGATCAGCTACGACCTGGCGTGGACGCCGATCGAGCTGACGCAGCGGGCCGGGCGAATCCTTCGCCTGTGGTCCGAGCCCCGGACGGTCGAGATCCACGCCTTCGTGCCGCAGCTGGGCGCGCCGACGATGGACGCGCCGTTCCGGAAGCTGTGGGCCGTCGCCCGGCGCTGGGAGACGTTGGTGGCGCGGCACGACATGGCGCTGCGCCTCGGGGAGCTGCCGACGCTGGCGGTGGACGAGGTGGTGGGGGAGATCGAGCTCGAGCGACTGGCGGGATGATGGGGGACGGGTGCCGGAATCGAGGAATCGGCAACTGCTTTGCGGTGGCGCGTGTGCTTGCCGTACCATTCGCGGCCGCCTGAGGGGCGGCGACCAACGCCAAGGGGCCGATCGAGGCCTGGGGAGATGTGACCCGTGAGCAAGGGCGACAAGAACCTGCAATCGACGGCCGGCGCACCGCGCACCGTCCTCATCACCGGCGGGGCCGGATTCCTCGGGATCAACATGGTCCGCCACATGCTGGCGAACGGGGTACGCGTCGTCTCTCTGGACATCGCGGACTTCGACTACCCCGAGCGGCACCGGATCACGGCCGTCACCGGCGACATCCGGCACCGATCGACGGTCGACGCGTGCATGGCCGGCATCGACGCGGTCATCCACACCGCTGCGGCGCTGCCGCTCTACACGCCGCAGGACATCTACACGACGGACATCGACGGCCTGCGCAACGTGCTCGAGAGCGCGCTGGCGCACGGCGTGCCGCGGGTGGTCCATGTCTCGTCCACGGCCGTTTACGGAATCCCGGATCACCACCCGCTGAAGGAGGACGACACGCTGCACGGGGTCGGGCCGTACGGCGAGTCGAAGGTCATCGCCGAGCAGATGTGCGTGGACATGCGGTCCAAGGGCCTCGTCGTCCCGATCATCCGTCCGAAGTCGTTCGTCGGCCCGGAGCGCCTCGGCGTCTTCGCCCTGTTCTACGACTGGGCCAAGGACGGCCACAACTTCCCGCTGCTCGGCGACGGCACGAACCGCTACCAGCTCCTGGACGTCGAGGACCTGTGCGACGCGATCTGGCTGTGCTGCACGCTGCCGGACGACGTGGTGGACGACGTGTTCAACATCGGCGCGAAGGAGTTCGCGACGATGAAGGAGGACTACCAAGCGGTCCTCGACGCCGCCGGCTTCGGCAAGCGGATCGTTCCACTGCCCGCGGCGCCGGCGATCTGGACGCTGCGGATCCTCGAGCGCCTCGGCGTCTCGCCGCTCTACAAGTGGGTGTACGAGACGGCGTCCAAGGACTCGTTCGTCAGCATCGAGAAGGCCGAGCGCGTGCTGGGCTGGCGCCCGCGGTACTCGAACCAGGACGCGTTGCTGCGGAACTACCGGTGGTACCTGGACAACCTCGCGGCGTTCGAGGGCGCCAGCGGGGTGAGCCACCGGGTGCCGTGGAAGCAAGGGGTGTTGGGGGTGGCGAAGAAGGTGTTCTAGGGGGCGCGACGCTCGAAAGCGCCGCGCCCTTTGCCGCGCCGTTGCGGGAAGAAGTCAGGTTATGTGATCGGTGCCTCGTACGGATCCTGCGGACCGTCGGGCAGCCCAGGATCGGTGGGGTCGTGCGGCTGCTGCGGGTTGTTCGGCACGTACTCGGGCGGCCGAGTCGTCGGCGGGACGTGCGGCTGGCCCTCGGTGCCGGGCACCGGCGCAGTCGGCTGTGGCGGGGTGGGCTGCGGCGGGGTCGTCGCGGGGTGAGGAACCGGATTTGGAGACGGCGGAACCCCGGCGGGATTGGGCGAGGGGGTCGGCGCAGCGGGGGGCATCGGAGAACCTGGGGAAGCCGAAGAAACTGGAGCGGTCGGGGGGACGGGGGAGGTCGGGGGGACGGGGAAGGTGGGGGTCGTCACGGGAGGTCTCCTTGTGTGGCGCGCACGCTGTGTGCGCACGCTTCAAGAGGCGAGGCGAACGGTTCGTGGACGGGCGGCCGACCTATGCCGGGACGCGCGGGTTGATCGTCGTGTGGGCCAGGCGGGTCAGCAGATGGTCTGTCTGGCCCTCCTCGTCGAGCGTCTGCTGGAGCAGCTGGACGCCGGCATCCAGGCCGAGCATCCGGGCGTACGTCCGAGCGCAGCCGTACCCGGCCATCTCGTAGTGCTCGACGCGCTGTGCGGCACCGATCAGCGCCGCGTCGAGGATCTCCGATGGCGCCGCTTCCTTCAGCAGCGACTCGCCTTCCGCCAGGAGCCCCGCCATGCCCTTGCACTTCTCGCCGGACGGCTTGGCACCGACCAATTCGAACACCTGCTCGAGGCGATCTCGGTGCACATGGGTCTGAGCGTGATGGTGATCGAACGCTTTGGTCAGTTCGGCGGATTGCGCCGCCTTGGACAGCTTGGGAAGCGCGTCGAGGATCTGCAGCTCAGCACTGTGAAGATCGTTCAGTTCCTTGACGAAGAGGTCGTGGATGTTGTTGAGGGCCATCGGTCCTGTCTCCTTGGCGCTTTGGGATGAAGTTGCGTTCGTGACGCGCGATCGCAAAGGGCGCCGAGCCGCGCGTCGAACCATCTCCGGCTGGCCTCGCTCTACGAGCGACGCTTGCGCCGTTATCTGCCGACGGTCCGCCAGCCCAGCGATGTGAGCGGTGATTTGATGCTTGTCGCGCGTCGCAATCAAGATAACCGCTCTCCGCACAACCGCAATCGGCCGACGGCGACATGCGCCGTAGGACACCGCCGACGGGCCGTCGGCGCGGGTCCTACGACGGGTCACGGGTCCTACGACGGGTGGTCCTACGAGGAGACGCGACGCACCAAGCCGACGCCCCCCGGCGGCATCGTATACAGTTGCCGCATGAACCGTAGCTCCGTGGTCACCCGTGCCGCCGCCGCACTCCTGGTCACAACGACGATGTCCGCCCGCTTGCCGACCGCGCGTACGCCGCCCATCGCCATGGCACAGGCGGACGGTGCCGCGCCCGGGCGCATCCTGAAGTACCGTCACCACCTCCCGGCCGTGTTCCACGCGCCCGCGTCGCCTCCGGCCGCGCCGACGTCGCCGCCGGCACCCACCGGCTGCCCGCTCCTGCCGACGCCGTCGTTCGCCTCGCTGCCGTTGTCGGGTCCACCGCTGCACGCCCTGGGTGACGCGCATCCGGACCTCGACTTGGCCATGCGCGGCTGGGTGCAGGTGGTGCCGGAGTCCGTGGTTGGCGGGGCCGGGCTGGTGGACTACGCCGGCGCGACGGACGGGAAAGCGCCGCAGCTGTCCGGCCTTGCGCCGGCCCAGTTCGCGCCGGCGCGACTCACGTTCAGCGGCCTATACCGCGTGCACGACTGGGATTGGACCACGAACCGCCGTGGTGGCCCTCTCACCGTATGGCCGGTATCGCTCGTCGCCGTGACCGTGCCGGCGGGCCAAGCGCTCCACGTGCCGGACAGCGGATACGAAATCGGCCAGGGCTTCGAGGTCCTCGTCATCCACGCCGCGGACGGTCGCGTCACCCTGAGCTACACGCGCTCCGACAACGTCGCGCGCGGCTACGTCCTCCACGTGACCGGCGTGTGCGTCGAGCCGCGCCTGCTGGCGCTCTACGGCCACCTCAACGCAGCCGGGCGCGCCCGGCTGCCGGCCTTGCGCGCAGGCGACGCGTTCGGCACGGCCGCGGACGCCGTTCGTGTGGCGATCCGGGACACCGGCACGTTCATGGACCCGCGGTCGCGCAAGGACTGGTGGCGCGGCCACTGACGGCTTCGGACGGTAAGCGAAGCGCGCTTGGCGGGCCGGCGCCGTGGCCCCGGCGACCGTGCCCAGCTCCCTTACCGGTTCAGGATCACGTGCGCGCCCGGCTCGTGGCGGCAGAAGCGCTGCGTCGCATGGACGATCGATGCCGCGTCCGGGTGGGCGCGCACAATGCCGAGCGGTTCGTGGCCGAGTCTGTGCGTATCGAACACAGGCTGCAGGAGGCGGGGATGGGCGAACCCATCCCCGCCTCCCGCCCTTCGCGCTCGATCGCGACCCAAGGTCACGGCGTCGTGTTCAGACCCCACATGTGCACGGCGTACGGCAGGAAGATCTGCCTACGCACCACACCCGGCGTCGCCGGCGTGTTCGTCGGCGCGCCCTTGGTCGGCGTAGCGCTCACACCGGTCGTCGGCGTCTCCTCGGGCGTCGGCGTCAGGTTGGCGAACGTCGGCACCGGGGGGACGGTCGGGGTGACGCCCGGCACGGTTGGCTCCGGCGGCGGGATGGTCGGGAACGGCGGCGGCGTCGGCGGCGTCGGCAGGGGCGTCATCGTGGCGGTGGCGCCGGGCATCGGCGTCGGCAAGCCACCGAGCGCCGTGCTCGACCAGTCAGGTTCGACGCCGCTGGTAATCGGTCCCGAGACGTCGCCGCCGACGGCCGGCACGCTGTACATCGCCCAGCGCGGCGGCGAGTCCTGATGCCGGGCGGTGAAGACGAGCGTCCGGCTGTCCGGCGACCACGCCGGCCGTCGCAGCTCCCATGTCGGATGGCGGGCGACCGTGCCGACGATCCCGGTGACGAGGTCGGCCAGCCAGATATCGTGCAGCGTCGGGCCGAACTGGTTGAGGCCGGCAGAGAAAGCGATGTAGCGTCCGTCAGGGGACCAGCGCGGATCGATGTCGTCCCAGCCGGGGTGCGCCAGCAGCCGGCGCGCGCCGGTGCCGTCCGCGTTGGCCACGTACAGCTCGCCGCCGGACCCGCCGTCCACGGTGAACGCAATCCGTGCCCCGTCCGGCGACCACGTCGGGTTGCCGACCGTGCCGCCGCCGGACAGGCGGACGATCGGACGAAAGCCCGTGCCGTCCGTCGCCACGACGGCCAGCTCGGCGGAGAGGATCGCGCCGCCGATGCGCGTGACGTGCGTGAAGAGGATGGACGATCCGTCCGGGCGCCAGTCCGGCTCGAAGTCGTCGGGGCCGGTCGTCAGCTGCCGGCGTGCGCCGGTGGCCACGTCCAGCACCCAGATGCCCCAGGCCGTCGGCACGGCCGCGCCGAGGGACGTCGCGGTGTACGCCACATGTTGGCGATCGGGCGACCAGCTCGGCTGCGCCTCGGCCATATCCGCCGTGTTCGTCAGCTGCCGCCGACCCGCGCCGGAGGGCTGGACCGCGTACAGATCCGTCTGGCCCTGCAGGATGCCGGTGGCGGTGTCGTCGAAGACGATCTCCCCGGCCTCGGCCGGCGATGTCGGGATGGGGGGCGGGGGCGGCGTCGGCCACGGGATCGTCGGGATCGGGCCGGTCGGTGTCGGGCCGGTGGGCGTCGGCAACGGGGCGGTGGGCGTCACGCCGGTTGGGGTCGACCACGTGCCGGTCGGTGTCGGCGTCGGCGTCCCCGCGAAGGGCAGGACGACGACGGTGCCGGTCATGCCCGGGTGATACATGCAGTGATAGCCGTACGTGCCCGGCGACAGGAAGCGGATGCTGAACGTCGAGCCGGTGACGAGGCCCCAGCTCCAGTAGCCGTTGTCGCTCGTCGTCGAGTGCGGGTGGACGCCCATGTTGCGCCACCGCACCGCCGAGCCGACGGTGATCGTCACGACGCGCGGCTCGAATCGATCGTCGAACGCAGTGACGTCCGTGTAGTCGATCTGCTGCTCGGCGTCGGCGACGCTCGTGATCGGGGCCACCACCGCCGCGTGCGACGGGGGAGGGGTGTACGCCAGTGTGACCGCCGCCGTGAGGGCGATCAGGCCGGCCAGGAAACGTTTGATCATCCGAACCTCCAAGTGGCGCGCGGGTCGGCCATGAGGGCATGTCCGTGCGTAAAGTGCGATCGAAGCGGACCTCCGAAGCGCGGCGGCGAATCTGCGCTCAGCGAACCGTGCCGCGGCGCACCAGGTTGACGACCCCGAGCAGGACGACCGCGCCGGCCAGCGACACGAGCATCGCGCCGAGGCTGAACGCCCCCTGGTTGATCGTGGGGACACCGAAGATCGGGCTCAGGAGCTGCCCGGCCAGGAACGCGCCGACGATGCCGACGATCACGTTCAGGAGGATGCCCTGCTGGTTGTCCGTGTGCATGACTTTGCTGGCGAGCCACCCGAGGACGCCGCCGACGACGATCCAGGCGATGAAGTTCACGTTCGTTCTCCTTGTCGCAGGTTGTGATGGGGCACTGGTTCTAACCCGGTCTCTGCAATCGACCGCTTATCGTCCATGATCTCTTCTGGGGTTTCTTCCGGTCTAGAACTCCCGGCGCAGTTCGCGCACGTCGATCTGCGCCTCGTCCCGAATGCGCGCCTCGGCGGGGGGTGAGCAGCGGGTGGTCGGGGTCGTACGGCGCATCCCCGTCCGTCGGCGGCTCGATCACATCCGCCGAGGCGTCCACGTGATCGTCGGCGTTCATCACCGCAATGCTGAGCCGCGTCGTGAACGCGAGCCATGCCTGGTCGGCCTGATCGCGCGTGTAGCCGTAGCGCTTCTGAATGGCACCGACGAGGTGGTCGGCGTTGCCCTCGGCCATCACGATGTCGTCGTCCGTCACTTTGTCGAACGCTTCCTTCACCTGGCCCGTGAACGCGTTCCAATCGCCCTTGAAAGGATGGATGAACACCGCACGACTCCTGTGCCTGGGTTGCGGACATGCGCCCCTTGGCGCGGGCGGACGGCATCGCTGCAGTGCCGATGGACGGCGCGGCAATGTGGCGCTCAAGATAACGGGACCGGCACCAAACCGCTATCGGCCGGCGGCCGCACTGCCCGTGGGACTCGTCTGACGAGGTGTCGGTGCTTGTCCTACCCGGGCGCCGCGGCGCACCGCAAACCGTTGCGTCGTGGCTCGCCATCCATTAGGCTTGCGGCATGACCCGCCAGCGCGATGCGTCCGCCGAGCCGTTCCCACCCGCCGACGGTTCCGTCGACCGACCGAACGTGCGGTCGCGCCCGGGCACGGGTGTTTGGCTGTTTGCGTTGGCGCTCGGCTCCGCGGCCGTCTTCACGCGGCGGTCGGCGCCCGAGCCGTCGTTCACAGGCACTGACGACGCCGCCGTGCAGATCGCTGAGTTGACGCACCACGTCGCACGCGAGGGTGCGCCGACGCGCGTCATCCAGGTCGACCTGGACGCACACCCCAAGGTCTCGCAGTTCGACGACATCGACGCCTCCCCGTCCGGCTACGGCCGCACCGCGTGCGGCCCGATCGCCGCGGCCGTCGCCCTCGGCGGGCACGACTGGCCGGCGCTCCTCGCCGAGATCACGGCCGCCGCCGGCGACCGCTACGGTGTGAGCACCGGGATCCAGCCGTCGCCTTACGCCGCCGCGCTGCGCCGCGTCTTCGGCCGTTGGGCCGTTCGCCCGATCGACCGCATGACGCTCGGCCGGCTCTACTACGCCGTGTCGAGCGACGCGGTCGTCATCGTCGACATCAAGGTCAACGACGTCACCGGCCTGCCGTCGGGCGAACCGCCGCACTACGCCCACTTCGCGCGTGTGCTCGGCATCGACTTGGACGAGGGCAGGGTCTACATCGACAACACGTTGCACGGCCCGTCGTACTGGACCGTCGACCTCGAGACGTTCGTCGCGGCCTGGCGCCACCCAGAGACGAGCGCCTCGCTCAGGCTTGACCCCGACCACGCCGAGCCGGTGGACCGATGGGCGGTGCTCATCGATCCCATCGTGCGGTTGCGGTGATCGTGCGGCATCGCACGCGCCTACGCGCCGTCCAACTCCGCCGCTGCCGCCTCCCACTCCGCCATCCGCGCCTCGACCTCCGCCTCCGCCGCCGCCATCGCCGTCGTCGCCTCGCGGATCCCGTCGACGTCGCCCGCCTCGCTCGCCCGCTGGACGGCCTCGGCGTGGAACGCGGCGCGCGCCTCGGCGCCGGCGATCGCATCCTCGAGGGCGGCGACGTGGTCCGCCAGGCGGCGGAGCTCGTTCTTGCTGCGCGGCGGCGGTCCGGCCGTGGCGGCGCGCCGGATCCCGTCGACGAGGGCGGCATCGCGGTCCGCGGCGGTGGCGTTGCGGCCGCCGGCCGGCGCGGCGCGGTCGGTGGAAGCGCGCGACGCGGGCGGTCCGGCGGCGCGCGAGGCGCCGCGGCCGTTCGACCCCGCACCGGCCGAGCCTGCGCCGGCCGCCTGGCCTGCCTGGCTCGCCTGGCGTGCCTGACGCGCCTGCCAGTCGGCGTACGTGCCCTCGTGAACCGTCAGGCGGCCGTCCGTCACCCACCACAGCATCGTCGCCAGTCGATCGACGAGATAGCGGTCGTGCGTGACGAGGAGCACCGTGCCGGCGAAGCCGTTCACGACGTCCTCGAGGACCTCCTGGGCCTGGATGTCCAGGTGGTTCGTCGGCTCGTCCAGCACGAGGAGGTTGGCGCCCTGCAGCGCCAGCACGGCCAGCGCCAGCCGGCCGCGCTCGCCGCCGGAGAGGGCGCTGACCTTCTTGAAGACGTCGTCCTCCCGGAAGAGGAAGCCGGCCAGGTAGTTGCGCGCCTCGCCGGGCGAGAACTGCGAGCGGTTGAGCACGGTGTCGATCACGGTGTCGTCGTCCGACAGGTCGTCGCGCGCCTGCGCGAAGTAGCCGACGACGATGCTGTCGCCGACCTTCAGATCGCCCGCCAGTGGCTGCAGCTGGCCGAGGACGGTCTTGAGGAGCGTCGTCTTGCCGGCGCCGTTCGGGCCGAGGACGCCGACGCGCGCGCCGCGGCGCAGCTCGAGGTCGGGCAGCGTGACGAGCGGCGCGTCGGGGTAGCCGACGACGAGGTCGCGGCTCCGCATGACGATGTCCGGCCCGCGCGGCCCGGCCTTGATCTTCAGGTGCATCCGCTCGAGCGCCCCCGACGGCTCGCGCAGCTGCCCGACACGCATCGCGACGTAGTCGACGTTCATCGACGAGCGGCCGAGGAGGAGATCGCCCGTGGCCTGCGCCCAGCCCTTGGCGTCGATCGCCGCCGCCATCTCGATCCCGCCGGCATGCAGCGCCTCGACCTCGCGGCCGAGTCGCCTGAGCCGCCCGATCGCCTGCGCCGTGTTCTGGCTGTCGATGAAGCGCTTGATGTAGTCGATCTCCTTCTCGAAGCGCTCCTTGACGGCCTTGTACTGCTTGCGCCGCAGCTCCCAGCGCGCCTCGCGCTGCTGGACGTAGGCGCTGTAATTGCCGCGGTACGTCTCCATCCCGCCCCGGCCGAGCTCCCAGATGTGCCCGACGACGCGGTCGAGGAAGAACCGGTCATGGCTGACGACGACGACCGCGCCCGGCCAGCCGCCGAGCATCCCCTCCAGCCACTCGATCGCACGGATGTCCAGGTGGTTCGTCGGCTCGTCGAGGATGAGGAGGTCGGGCGCCTCGAGCAGGAGCCGGGCGAGGAGCGCCCGCGTCTTCTGACCGCCGGACAGCTGGGCGAGGGGCTGCTGCCACGTGCTCTCGCCGAAGCCGAGCCCGAGGAGGACGTGCCGGATACGCTGCGGGTACGTGTAGCCCCCCGCCAGCTCGAACGCCGCCTGCAGCCGCCCGTAGCGCTCCACGAGCGCGGCACCAGCGGTCGCGTCGCCCGACGTATCGCCCGACGCATCGCCCGACGAACTCGCATGTGCGTCGGCCATCGCGTGCTCGAGCTCGGCCAACTGCGCCTCGTCCGCCCGGAGCGCGGCGAACGGCGCGAGCATCTCGTCGTACAGCACGCCGCCCCGGTCGCCGAAGGCGGCCATTGCCTCCTGCTTGAGGTAGCCGATCCGCGCCCCCTTGGCGACGGCGATGCTGCCGGCGCTGGGCGACATCTCGCCGGCCAGGATGAGCAGCAGCGTCGTCTTGCCGATCCCGTTCGGCCCGACGAGGCCGATCCGGGCGCCGTGGGGCACGCTGACGGTGACGCCGCCGAAGAGGTCGTCGGCGCCGAAACGCATGGCCAGGCCGTTGGCGGAGAGGAGGGACATGGGGGAATGGTACACGAGGGGGGGTGGCGCGGGGGGTGCGGCCTATGGCCCCCTCCCGACCCCTCCCCCAAGTTTGGGGGAGGGGGAGGATGCTGGGCGGGGGAAGGGCAATTCGCAGGGATGAGGGTTGTCCGCGGGCGGGGTCGCGGGTTGTTGTATAGGGTGGATTGCGCCCGCACGACCCTCGCTGGAGCCCACGATGCACCGCCGATTGCCCGTTCTCGCTCTCGCCGCCGCTGTGATCACGCTGACACTTGCCATCGCGGCGCTGCACGCGGCCTCCGCCCCCGTCGTCCACGCCCGTCGCGTCGAGCCGACGGCGACGCCGCCGAGCGTGACGACGTCGAAACGGTGCCGGGTTGAGACGGACCGGGAAGTGGGTGCGGCGCGGATCGGGTTGTCGGAAACCGTTTCGGTGACGTTGACCGTCCGTGGGTGCACCGCAGGGGTGTTCCCGCTGCACGTCGTGTTCGTGGTCGATAACCACTTGGGCGAGAACGACGATGTGCGCGCGGTACGCAGCGCCATCGACGACGTCGTAGCCAAGTTGGATATGCCCGCCAATCCATCCACCAAAGTCGCCGTCATTGGCTTCGGAGCCACCGTCCGAACGCTGACCGGGCTGACGAACGACGACCAACGGGTCCGCAGCGCGGTCCGCCGCGCGCGAGGGGCGTCGGGAGATGCGGTCGACCGCGGCCTGGACACTGCCCGGCGCGAGCTCGCGCGCGGGCGGAGAGGGCACGACCCGTACACGATTCGCGGGATGATCATCTTGTTTTCAAGCGCCGCCTGGGCGGCCGGCCGGGATGGCAGTTGCAGCGCGGCCCTGTCCGCCGCCGGCCGAGCCAAGTCCGAAGGCATCCTCGTCCTCAGCGTACTGTCCGGTCCGCCGTCGAGCGGCGGCGTGCCGTGCATGCAACGTATCGCCACGTCGCCCGTCTACTACTTCGATTCGCGCCAACTCGATCCGCTGACCAAGTACTTCGACCCTGTTCGACGGCAAGTCGCCGGCGACGCCTCGCTGCCGGTCAACCTCGTCATCACCGACACCATCGCCCCCGCCTTTGACGTCGATCCGCCGACCGTCGACCCGTCGCCAAGCGTCACGTCGCCCGACGGCCGCACGCTGCGCTGGCAGCTGCCGGCGACGATCACGTACCCCGCCGCCGCCATCACCGTCACCTACCGCCTCCGCCCCACCGCCATCGGCCTCTGGCCCGTCAGCCTCGGTGCCACCGCCGCCTTCACGGACGCGCGCGCCGCCCGCGGCACCGTCGCTTTCCCGCCCGCCAGCATCGAGGTCGTCGACCCCGCCTTCACCGACGCCCGCATCTGCCCCGCCACCCGCTCCCCCGTACCGCCCGACGTTATCGCCGCCGCCCTCGCCCATCCCGAGCGCGTGTCCGGCTGGGGACTGCGCTGCAGCACGAACCAGCCTGCAAGTCCAGCGAACCCGCTGCGCCAGAGCCTGCGGTTGGCCCGACCGGGGATGGCGTATCACCCGGTGGCCAACGGCGTCGTGTGGGCGTGCGGTTGCCGCTAGGCACGCCGTGGGCGGCGAGGCGAACGTCGGATGTGCGTCGCGCGGTTGGCACTGCCATGGCGAGCAACGGCCGGACTACTCCTGGACCGTCAAACTCGCCTTGAACCCTTCGACCAACGCCGTCACCTCGTCCTCCGTCAGCCGCGAGTCCGCGTGCATGAGCTTGTAGTCCGCCGTCGGCATGTTGCCGCGCTGGAGCGAGCGGCCCATCCGCTCGCCGAGGCTGGCGCGGCGGTCGGGGGCGAGCTTGTCGAGTTCGGAGAGGTTGAAGGCTTTGCGGCCGCTGCGGACGTGGCCGACCGTCAGCCAGTTCATCGGGGCCACGCGGGTGTACCATGGCCACGTGCCCTCGTTGCTGTGACAGTCCATGCACGTGCGGGCGACGAGATCGGCCGTCGTCGGCGAATCCCATACGGCGGCTTGCGTGGCGGGCGGGTTGTCGATCGGGAACCGGAACGGCTGCAACACGGCCAGGACGAGCGCCAGCAGCACGACGCCGGCGACGGCCGCGCCGCCGAACTCCGACCAGCCGCCCTGCGACACGGCCGCGTTGCGGGCCGTGATCGTCATGTCGCGCCGGGCGCGCCAGGCGGCGAAGGCGCTGAGCAGCGCCAGGACGGCGAAGACCGCCATCAGCCCGCCGCCGATCGCGTAGTTCCGCTTGGCGGTTGCCGCCATCGCCGCCTGTGCGGCCAGCTGCGCCGCCGGGGTCGCCGCACCGCCGGCACCGCCCGGAGGTCCGCCCGGCGCCGCGGCCGTCGCCTGGAGCACGATCGCGACGGCGGCGATCATCGCACCGGCCGCGACGACGGAGGCCAGCGTGCTGAGCATCTGGAAGGCGTTGGCCGCCCGGAGCGTCCGAGGCGTGACGAGCGCGCGCGCCGTCGTCGGGACGACGACGAGGATCGCGAGCAGCCCGAAGACGACCAGCCACGAGATGGCGAACGTGATGTCGCCGATCTCCTCGATCTCCATGAGCCCACCGACGGTGCCGATCTTGAAGTACGCACCGACGGAGCCGAGCGCCAGGAGCTTGAGCACCACGAGCGGCACGACGTTCGTCACCCGACGCACGAACCCACCGCCGCGCAGCGCCACCGGGACCGTCACCCACCCCGCGGCCACGATCGCCAGCGCCAGCGCCGCAAGGGCCGCCCAGCGGGCGATGTCCTGCGCCTGCGCCAACCCTTCGGCCTCGCCGAACAACCGGCCGATCGAACGGCTGACGACGCCGGTGCCGAAGAAGCAGCCCAGCATGAGGGCCGTCCAGAGCAGGCCCGACGACAAGCGCGATTGAACCTGACGCATCGAGATCTCCTGCGAAGTGCGTGGGCCGAGACATCGGCATGATGACGTGCGGACGTCGAGGGACGACCAACGCCGCAGTCTGGCCATAACACCGGACCAACCGCCGACGGGCAGCCATTTTGATTGACTCCGCAACCGTCTGCCAACTATCCGCCGATTCCCCCGCGACGGTCGAGTCGGCCCCGGACGCGCGCGTCGACGCCGCCGCGGCGATCCCGGTACCCCGCCCCAGTACCCCGCCGCTGGACGCGCTCGGGGCAGCCGCCAGAGCACGGAACCCGGAGACGCTCCGGTGGCGGTGTCGCCTGACCAACGGCAGCTGCACCCGGCCCGAACCGCCCGCGATCGTCTTGCGCCCCCCGGGCTGCGCATCCTGGCGCACGCACCGCTCGCCCTGCCGCGCATGCCGCGGGGCGGTTCGATCGGCGCCGGCACGTCCACGCCGACGCGGCAGCCCGCCGCCGCCTGCATGGCCGCTGGCATGAGCCACGGGTTGTGGACGAACGAGTCGGGCACCGCGGCCAGCGGCGGCAGCCAGGCGCGGACGTAGTGCCCGGCCGGATCGAGCGCCAGCGCCTGCCGGTCCGGGTTGTAGATCCGCGGCCCCGCGGCATCGAGCACGCCGGCGATCCGGCGGACGGTCGGCCACAGGAGCGCCGGATCGTAATCAAGGCACAGGCGCGCCAGCTGCCGGCCGACGACGGGCCACGGCAGCCCGAGGTCGTGGACGGCGTACGACGTCGTCACCGCCCGCAGCCGGTACGGCAGCCAGCCGATCGCCCGCAGCTGCGCCATTGCCGCGTCGATGAGCGGCCGCCCCGTCCGGCCCGCCGCCCACGCCTCGAGACGAGCGGACGGATCGCGCCCGTCGTCCACGGGCCCGCCCCCGCCGGTGCGCCCATCGTTCCCGCCGCCGGCGTCGTCGACCCCGCCGCCCGGCCCGTCGGCGTCCACCCCGGCGCCGACATCGGGTTCGAGGTCCGGGCGCACCGCGAAGCGCGCCAGCGCCGCTTCCCGCACGGCCATCGCGTCCCGGAACGCCCCCATCGACGCGCGCCAAGGCTCGGCCTCGGCGCCGTGCGCGGCTGCGCGATCCTGTCCCCGCCGCCGCGCCTGTTCCTGTTCCGCCGCGCGCAACGCCGCGTGGACCTCGGCCGTCGACAACGCGCCCCACGCCAGGTGCGCCCCGATCCGGGAGCACACGAGCGACGCCGCGGACGGATCGTCGGCCGCGCCGCCGTAGCCCTGGCCGCGCTGGGCGAGGAACGACGCCAGCAACTCGGCGCCGGCCCGCGCCCCGCCCGCCACGCGCCGCCGGCCGCTCTCGGTCAGCCACGCCAAGCCGTCCGCGTCGAGCGCACGGTCCGTCAGGCCGTCCGGCACCAGGCCGAGGGCTTCCGCCGTCGGCAGCTCGCCGGCGGCCACGCCGTCCGTCGCCGCGGCGCCGAGCCGGCTCGGCGCCGGGATCGTCGTGCGGCCCGGCGCAGGCTCCTCGGCCAGCACGCGCCAGCCGATGCCGCGCCCGGCTGCCCATGCGCCCACGTCCTCGTCGCGCGCCGCGGCCCGCCGCCCGGGTTCGGCCATCGCCCAGACGGCGCCCACGGTGAGATCGGCCCGTGCGACGTCGTCCGCCAGCGCATCGAGCACCGCGACCGGTCGGCCGACGCGGACGCGCAGCGGCTGTCCGAGCGCCCGCAGCGCCGCATCGACCTCGACCAGGCACTCCCGGACGAACATCCAGTGCCGCGTCCCGAACGTGGCCTCCGCCAGCCAAGCCGGATCGACGATGTAGAGCGGCAGCACCGGCCCGCGCCGCGCCGCGTCGTGCAGCGCCGCGTGGTCGGCGACGCGCAGGTCACGGCGGAGCCAGAGGATCTGGAGGGGAGGGGTGGGGGGCATGGTGGCCATTCTATGGGAAACGTGGCGATGCGGCGCCCAAGGCCGTCATCCCCTCTATCCTTCGCCCTGAATCCCGCCCCCCCAACACCCCACCACATACCCCGTCACCCCGCCCCCGGCCCACCCCGCCAACGCCGATGCGTCCGTCACCGCCAACGTCGTCCAGCGCGTCGCGCCGGCGCGCTCGGCCAACGCCATCGCCAGGCGCAGCGCGCCCCGCCCGTCCGCATGCGCGTCATCCCACCGCCCGACGGCAGCGACGTCCAACGCGGCCAGCGCGACGACGGCGGCGCGGCCATTCGCAGCCGTTTCGGCCGCCGAGAGGCCGTGCGCGAAGTCAACCGCGGCGACGACGTCCGTCGAAGGGTCCTCGATGTCGAGCGCCGCCGCCAGCGACCGCACGTCCGAAAGCGCCGCATTCGGCCGCACCGCCAGCGGCACGATCACCGCCCCCGGCGCCGCCGCGGCGACGAACGGCACGAGCCCGGCGATCGAGTGCTCCGTCGCAAGCAGATCGCCCGCCTCGACCGACGCACGCGACGCGACGAGCGCGGCCACCGTCGGGCCGTCGACGTTCACGACGAGGCCGTCCGGCAGCTGCCACGGCCGCGCGCTCGTCGCGGCCGTGGCGGAGCTGGCGCGCGCGTGATCGACGCCGATGAGGACGATGCGGCGCTTCGCGGCAACGCGCGAGGCCGCGGCAACGTCCGAGGCCGCGTGAACACCCGACGTCGCGGCGATGCCCGCAGTCACCGCCTGCGATGACGCGTGGCTGTCACCCAGCGCCGATCGCAGCCCCGCCGCGATGAGCGACCCGGCCAGATCGTGGTGCGGGACGACGACGACGCGGCAGCCGGGCAGCGCCGGCCAGCCGAGGCGGGCGCCGGCGTACCGCGCCTCGGCCAGCGCGCGCGTGTCAGGCGGCGCGCCGGCCGGGCGCGGGACGATCGCGGCGGCAGCGGCGCCGCGCGCTCTTCAGGGCACGGCTTCGCCGCGCGGCCGGACCTCGATCGTCGCCGGGCTGGACAGCGCCTGGCGGCCGGGCGCGGACTGCGCCTGGATGATCGCCGGCTCGGCGGCGTAGCGGCCGGGCGCGAAGGCACGGGCCAGGTAGCGGATCGGGTCGACCTCGCCGTCCTCGTCCGGCCAGGCGCAGAAGCTGACGCGCTGGCCCTCGATGGCATACGGGTAGACGATGTCGGACTCCGGCACGTAGCCGCCCGGGATCAGCCGGGACGTGACCGGGCGCAGGCCGGAAGGCAGGAGGTCGCTGACCTGGTAGCACCCGGCGGCGGCCTTGGGCCCAAGTCGCGGGGCGAGCGTGATCACCAGCAGATCGCCCTCGTCGAACGCGGACACGATGCCGGCGGCCATCGTCGCCGAGACGCCGTCCGTGGACGTGACGGCGCTGGAGGCGGCGACATCATCGCCTTCGACTTCGGCGGCGGCGTCGCCCTCATCGCCCGCGGCCCCGTCGCTCGCCTCGCCATCCGGCCCGACCGGCGGCGGGAGCGTCCCGCGGTGGCCGAACGTGCGGTCGAGGCCGAGGTCCGGATCGGCGTCGCCGGCGTCGGCCACGTACGCCTCGCGCCGGACGACGGTGACGCTGGCGGCGCCATCCAGGACGCGCAGGTCGAGCGCAGTGCGCATCGCCTTCGTGAGGTGGAGCACGATGGTCTCCCCGCGGGTGAGCGTGACGGTCTGCTCACCGTCCGGGAGGGCGTACCGGATCTCGGCCTCGGTCGTGGCCAGGCGCGGCAGCGCGGCGCGGAGGTAGGCGGCGTGCCAGACGGCCAGCGCGACGTCCTTGGCCGGGTTGGCGGCGGCGTAGGCATGGAGCGCCGGCGCCAGGTCGTCACCCAGCAGGGCGCCGAGGACGGCGGCGCGGGCCGTGGCCGCGAGGACGTCGTCCGCGTCGACGCCGTTGTCGATCCGGGCCGTCTGGCCGCGGAGCTGGCCGTGGTCGGCCAGCACGGCGCGATAGGCGTTCTCGGCGGCGTCCTGATCGCCCAGGAGCGCGGCGGCGAGGCCGAGGTCGAGGTGCTCGACGGGGGAGAGCGGCGCATCGAGCTCGGGTCCGGCGTCGAGGAGCGTCTTGACGTCCGCGAGGACGGGCTCGCCGAGTGCGGCCAGGCCGCGGAGCGTGACGATGGCGTCCTCGCGCGGGATGTCGGCGACCTCGATCGCGGCGCGGAACGCCTGGACCAAGCCCTGCCGCCCGAACGTGTCGGGCGCGGCCAGGGCGACATCGGCCGAGAGCGCGATGTCGGGGGCGCTGTACGGGAACAGGCTGAGGCCGCCCGTCGCGGTCTGGTAGGTCGTCGAGCGCAGGTCGACCGGGACGGCCGGCGGCTCGCCGAAGCCGTCCGCCAGCAAGTCCTGGGCGACGGCGCGGGCGACGATGTCGTCCAGGCGGTCGCTTTGGGAGTCGGCCAGCGCTGCGACTTCGCCGTACAAGCCGCCGCGGTTCGCGTCCGCGATGACGACCTGAACGGCGCCGTCGCCGGCCGCGCCGAGGTCGGCCACATCGCCCTTGGCGAGCGTCTTCGTCTCGGCCACGACGCGTGAGAGGCGCGAGGGCAGGACGGTGACCTCGCGGATCAGCGTGTCCTCGAGGTCGCCGGCGCGGGCGGTCAGGCGCAGCTTGTGCGTGCCGAGCGAGAGGTCGCCGAGCGGCACGAGCGCCGGCGTGAAGGCATCGCCGGCCACGTCGATCGGGGCGTCCAGGAGCGTATCGGAGGCGATGGTGAACGAGACCGGGCCGCCTTCGTCCAGGCCGGTGCCGAACGCGCGCAGGCGGATCTCCGGCGCGTCGGCCATGACGTACGTCCGGTTCAGCGCCGCATCCACGAACAGCGGCTTGGAGACCGTGACGACGCCGAATCCGCTGCCGGCCTCGCGGTCGGCGGTGGCGGCCAGGCCCGTGACGACCCATGTCGTCAGGTTGTCCGGCAGCGTGAACGTCGCCTCGGCGCGGCCGCGGGCGTCGGTCGTCAGGCGCGCGAAGAGGGCCGTGTCCTCGAACAGCTGGCGGTCGCCGCCCCCGCCGCCGCCCTCGGCGCCCGCCGTGCCCTTCGGCACGACGTGCGACGTGTACGTGCGGAGCACGCCGGCCGGCGCGCTCTCGTAGAGCGTGGTCAGCGGGTCGGGCCGTTCGATGGAGCCCTGCATTTGGATGATCGCCGCGTCGACCGCGCTGACGAGGACGGAGGCATCGGCGACGGGATCGCCGGCGACGTTCGTCACCGTCACGCCGACGGTCGCGTCGTCGCCGGGGCCGTAGCTCGGCTCGGCGGCGCCGACGGCGACGCTGAGGCGGCGCTCGGATGCGTCGTAGCGCGCGTCGTGGCCCCACGCGGTCTCGCGGTAGGTCCGGCCGTCGAAGCGCGCGGTCAGGGTGTGAACGTTGGGGACGTGCGTGTCCTCAAAGTCGAAGGCAAAGCGCGGCTCGTCGGTGAGCGTGTAGTCCTGCAGGCCGTTGCGGGCGCGCAGGAAGAGGAAGCGGCCGCCCTCGACGGGCGCGCCGCCGGCCTCGACGCGCAGCGACACCTCGTCGCCCACGCGGTAGACCTTGGTTTGCGAAGCGTCCGCGTCCGAGACGAGGGTCAGGGGCTCGCCCGGGTCGCTGAGGTACGTGACGCCGATCCAGATCCGCCGCTCCGTGATCCGCCCGTCATCGTCCGCCACCGCCACGATCGCCTCGTACGAGCGGTCGCGCTGGGCCGGGAACGTCAGGTTGAAGCGGCCGGCATCGTCCGCGGTGGTCTCGAACGGGCCAACGGCGCGCTGGACGGAGTCGTAACGGTACGTCTTCACGACCTCCTTGGCGATGAAGTCGTAGCGCTCGCCGGTCTCGATGCGCACCTGCTCGGTCTCGGTCACGCGAACGGTCACGCCCACTCCGGGCACGATGTCGCCGTAGAAGTCGTCCGGCGCGGTGAGGACGTGGCCGTTCAGGCGCGAGAGGTCGAGCGCGTGCACGGTGCCGCTGACGGTGGCGGTGCGGCTGACGGGGTCCGCCGCGTCCGCCGCGAGGGCGCCCTCGGCCTTCAGCGCGTTCGCGCCGGTGAAGACGGCCAGGTGCGCGTTCGCGCCGATGTCGCCTTCCTCGCCGGCCGCGGCACGGACGCTCAGGAAGGTGGACCCGTAGCCCTGCCACGCGGCGTCCGTCCGCTGCGGGGCGGCGAGCGTCCACGAGACCGTGCCGTCCGCGCCGGTGGAGAGCGTCCGCTCCACGCCTTCGTAGCCGGCGATGATGTCGACGCCCGAGGCAGGCGTACCGTCGAAGAACGCGGCGGTGACGGTGGCCGAGAAGGGCTCGCCGGCCATGAGGGCGCGGCGGGAGGTCTGAACGTCCAAGTGGTAGGCCGGCACGACGATGTCCTCGATGGACATCGGCACCTGGCTGATCAGCTCGCCGTCGACGCGCGCCTTGAGGGTGTACCAGCTGGGCGACGCGCCGCTGAACGTGAGCTCGCCCGAGTAGACGCCGGCCGCATCGGGTACGACGGTGGTCCGGGCGATGGCGATCGGGCGGTAGTCGAACCCGCTCCAGTCGCCGCCGGCGATCTCGACGGTCACGGTTTCGACATCATCGGCGCCGTCCCGGGCGCGGGCGATGCCCCAGAAGTGGACGGTGTCATTCAAGCGGTAGAGCTGGCGGTCCGTATACAGGTAGCGCCAGTAGAGGCCTCCGGGGCTGCGGCCGCCGAAGAAGCCGTCCCGGAACCCGCCGCCGAACGAGAAGAACGCGTCGCCGAGCGGGACGACGGCGCTCCGGCCGTCGGGGGCCGTGACGGACAGCGTGCCGGTCGTCGCGGCGCGCGCCCAGTCCATGCCGGCGTCGGCCGTCGTCAGGACGGATGCGGGCGTATCGACGAACGCGACGCCGTCGTCGCCCGTCTCGCCGGCCGCCTCGCCGTCGCCGTCCGTGACGGCGGCGCCTTCGAGCGGCTCGCCCGTCGCCAAGTCGTTCACCCAGACGGCCAGCTTGCCGGCGCTGACGGCGGCGTATGCGGCCACGTCCGTCACCTGCAGCCAGCCGCCGGCCGGGACGGGGTAGCCGTCGACGGTGACGCCGAGAAGATAGCTGCCGGGCTCGAGCGGCTCCGGGAACTGGACGGCGAGCTCGCCGAAATCGCCCTGCTGGGCGAGCGGCGCGGTGAACGTTAAGACGGGCGTCGCGCCGACGGTGTCGAGCGTCGGGCTGGCGGCGACGTCGGCCCAGCGCGGGAGGCCCTGGAAGCGGCCGATGGCGGCCGTAAAGTCGTCGGCCGACGCATAGCGATAGACCTGGACATCGGCTTGCTCGAGGGCGACGGTTTCGTCGACGCGGCGGAACAAGCCGACGACCGGCGCCTCGTCCGTCGGGCTCTCCCAGAGCGGGCGGCGGAAGTCGAGGGCCGGCATGACGCTGGGATCGACGCGATCGTCGCCTTCAGCGCGGCGGGTCTGGAACTGGACGACGGTCGGCGCGGCGGTCTGCGTCTCGCCCGGCCCGGCGACGCCCGCGGCCAGGCGAACGGTGTACAGCGTCCCGGTGAGGAGCCGCGTCGGGACGAAGACGACGGTCCGCCGGTGCTGCTCGAAGCGGCCCGCAACGGCCGGCTCGATGCTGAACGCCGCCTCGACGGCCTCGGCCGTGACGCCGTCGCGGTTGAAGGCGAACTCGATCCCGGTGTCCGTCGGCACCCACGTCGACTTGTCGGTCGGCAGGGTGTGGACGAGGGCGAGCGGAGCACGGGTCTGGAAGGCCCAGCTGCGGAGGGTCGGGGCGGCGTCGCCCGGATCGGCGGACGTCGCCGCCGACTTCGATGCGGCCGACGACGCGCGCTTGAGGTCGATCCGGTAGACGACGCCGGGGGCGAGCGGCGACTTCGGCGTGATCCGGTAGCGGTTGTCGAGGGACTGGGCGTGGGCGGTGCGGGCGAGGGCGTCGAGCCAGCGGGTGGCGGACGCGACGTGATCGCGCTGCGCGGCATCCGACGGTCCGCCGTCCGCCGTCGCCGGCTTGTCCTTGGCCACGTCGACGTCGACGGGCGGCGTGATCGCGATCAGCGCCGCGACCTCCTTGGCCGACAGCGCCTCGGCCGACTCCAGGACGAACGCGGTCTCGGGCGCGACCATGCCGTCGTCGCCGGCGTCGGTGGCCGTCAGGCGAAAACACGGCGTGCGCTCGGGTGATTGGACGTCGGCCCAGTCCTTGGGACCGGCCTCGGCCACCGGTTCGATCGTCTGCTCGCCGGCGCACGCGCCGGTGATCGTGACGGCCGGGCCCTCTTCGGGGACGGGCGTCTCGCCGGGGGGCGGCGTGGGCTGGCAGGCGACGGCGAACGTCGCGAGGGCGAGGAGGGCGGCGGCGGTGGCGAGGGGGCGGGTGAGCATGGGGGGCAGGAGCGTGCGCGGGGGAGCGGCGGCGCGGGAGGAATGGGGGGAGCGTGTGGCGGACATGCGGGCCTCCTCTGGCGGGTCTTCGGGCGGGGGCGTACCGATGGCGTGTGCTCGGTAAGGGTCTGCTCGGACTGGGTCTGCTCGAACAACGGCAACTCTATACGCACGAAGGAGCCGGATTGTGCCGAGGGGTGATAGGGCGGTCAATAGCGCTCGGCAATGCGCCCCCCGCCCATCCGCCGCATCACCGCCCGCCCCGCCCAATACCCCCCCATCCCGTGCACCCCCGCCCCCGGCGGCGTGGACGACGAGCACAGGAAGATCTGCGGATCCGGCGTGGTATACGGGTTCCAGCGCAGCGCCGGCCGGAAGAACAGCTGCAGCCCGCCGTGCGACCCGCCGCCGATGTCGCCGCCGACGTTGTTGCGGTTCCGCGCCGCGATCCCGGCGGGCGGCGTGGCCACGCGGGCCAGGACGACATCCTTGAACCCGGGCGCAAAGCGCTCGATCTGGCGCTCGATGGCGTCCGTTATGTCGATATCGCAGCCGTGCGGCACATGGCCGTACGCCCAGAGCGTGTGCGCTCCGGCCGGCGCGCGCGTGTCGTCCGCGACGCTCTGCTGGGCGGCGATGACGAACGGGCGGTCGGGGACCCGGCCGGCGCCGACGTCGTGCTCGGCGCGCGCGATCTCGTCCAGCGTCCCGCCGACGTGGACGGTGCCGGCGCGGCGGCACTCGGGCGCCGTCCACGGGACGCGTTCGGACAGCGCGTAATCGAGCTTGAACACGGCGCTGCCGCGGCGGAAGCGGCCGAGCTGGCGGCGGTACAATGCGCCGAAGCGCCCGCCGAAGCGGTCGCCGGCGATCCGGAGCAGTTGGTCGGGCGTCACGTCGAACACGTAGGCGCGCGCCGGCGGCAGCTGCTCGAAGCGGTCGATCGGCGACGACGTGACGACCTCGCCCCCATGAGCCGTTAGGCACCGCACCATCGCGTCCGCGACGGCCTGCGACCCGCCGCGCGCCACCGGCCAGCCGACGGCGTGGCCCGCCGCGCCGAGGATGACGCCGAACGACGCCGTGAAGAGGCGGTCCAACGGCAGCATGGCGTGCGTCGCGTGGCCGGCGAACAGCGCCCGCGCCCGCTCACCGGCGAACGCCCGGCGCGCGGCCCGCTCGGCCGACTGGAACGCGACGGCGCCGAACCGGGCGAGGAGCAGCGGGTTTCGCGGGAGCCGGTTCACGGGTCCCAAGGTGGCGTGCATGAGGTCCGGCCAGGCGTCGACAAACGGCCGCAGGAGGCGCGAGTAGGCGCGCGCGTCGGCGCCAAGGCTGTCGGCGGTCGCGGCGATGTCGCGCCAGAGCGCGACTGCCGTCCCATCGTCCAGCGGATGGGCCAGCTGGACGTCCGGCTCGCACCACTCCAGCCCGTGGTCCTCGAGACCCGCCCAGCGGAAGAACGGCGACGAGCGCGCCAGCGGGTGGACGGCCGCGCAGAGGTCGTGCTGGAAGCCCGGCAGCGTCAGCTCCGCCGACCGCAGGCCGCCGCCGACCGTCGCCTCGGCCTCGTACACGCGCACCAAGCAGCCGGCGCGGGCGAGGGTGATCGCGGCAGCGAGTCCGTTGGGGCCCGAACCGACGACGACGGCATCGAGCGTGGGCGTCATCGTGATCTCCGTTGGGTGACGACGTTCGCGACATCGTTCGCGATGCCGTTCACGGCACCGGTGACCGCACCCGCCGCCGCCACCATCACCATGTGTCCGGCCCCCGCCACGATCGTCAGACAATCAACGGCTGAAGCCGTCGCTGAGGGTGGCCTTGGGCCGTCCGGGGTGAGGCCTCAGGCCGGCAGGCCCTCCAACGCCCCCAACCACGTTTCCACGGCCATCCCCGCCATCGCCCCCTGTCCGACGGACGTGCTGATCTGCTTCCACGTCGGATCGGCGATCTCGCCGCAGGCGTACACGCCTGGGAGGTTCGTGCGCATCCGGTCGTCGATCTGGAGGTAGCCGTGCTCGTCCATGTCCAGGATGCCCTTGAACAGGTTGGAGTTGGGGTAGTGGCCGATGAAGACGAAGACGCCGGTCGCATCGAGCGTGCTCGCCTCGCCGGTCTCGACATTGCGGACGTGGACGCGCGTGACGTCCCGATCGCCGTCGATGGACTCGATGACGGTGTTCCAGATGAACTCGATCTTCGGGTTGGCGAACGCCCGCTCCTGGAGCTGCGGACCGGCACGCAGGCTGTCGCGGCGGTGAACCACGCGGACGGTGTTCGCGAAGCGCGTCAGGAAGAGCGCCTCCTCCATCGCGCTGTCGCCGCCGCCCACGACGAGCACGTCGTGGCCTTTGAAGAACGCGCCGTCGCACGTGGCGCAGTAGCTCACGCCGCGCCCGGTGAACTCGACCTCGCCCGGCACGCCGAGCAGCGTCGCCGACGCGCCGGCCGAGACGACGACCGCCCGTGCCTTCAGCTCACCGCTGTAGGTGCGGACCGTCTTCACGGGTCCGTCCAGCTCGACGCCCGTCACCTCGTCGTAGATCAGCTCGGCGCCGAACTTCTCGACGTGCGCGACCATCCGCTTCGTCAGGTCCTCGCCGGACAGCTCCTCGTACAACCCGAGGTAGTTGTCGATCTCGTACGTGATGGACACCTGCCCGCCGAGCTGCGGGCCGACGATGACCTTGGTGTCCAGGTTCGCGCGGGCGGCGTACAGTGCGGCGGACATGCCGGCGGGGCCGGAGCCGATGACGACGACGTCGTGGATGGGGGTGTCACTGGACATGGGGAGCGAGCCTATCTGCAGACGAGAGGCCCCGAAGAGCGGGCCTTCGCGTCGAGGGATGGCGGACGGAGTGCCGGGGACAGGGACGTGCCAGGCACGGGCGGGTCGCTGAATCGTCGCATCGAAGCTGCCCGACGTTGCCCACATTCTAGTCCAGGGTCCGCGCACGATCACAGCTCCGATTACAGCTCCGATCGCCGCATCGATCGCCGCATCGAGCACCGTCGCATCGTTCCATCCTTGCTCCCCGCCCGGCCATGCCTATCCTGTGAGCGCCATGAACGACACGAACGCTCCCGAGCACGCCGCCGAGCTCCGCGGCCTCCCCTCCGCCGTCTGGCGCTTCGGCCAGGACCGCCGCTTCGCCCTCCTGCGCCGCCACGTCGACGTCTCCGGCGGCCACGCGCTCGACCTCGGCTGCGGCCTCGGCGTCTACACGGCGCGGATGGCCGAGGCCGGTGCGCGCGCGATCGGCACGGAGATCGAGTGGCCGCGGGCCGTCGAGGCGCGGCGGCGCGGGATCGACGTCGTGGCGGCGGTGGGCGAGCATCTGCCGTTCGGCGACGGGACGTTCCGGGCGATCCTCAGCCACGAGGTTCTCGAGCACGTCGCGGACGATCGGGGGACGGCCGCCGAGGCGGTCCGCACGCTCGCGCCGGGCGGCCGGTTGATCGTCTTCGTCCCGAACCGCCTCTGGCCGTTCGAGACGCACGGCATCATCTGGCGGGGCCGGTACCGCTTCGGCAACATCCCGCTCGTAAACTGGCTGCCGGACGCGCTTCGCAACCGGCTCGCGCCGCACGTCCGCGTCTACACGCGCCGCTCACTGCGCGCCCTGTTCGACGGGCTCGGCGACGACATCGACATCGTCCACCACGGCTGCATCTTCCCGGGATACGACAACCTTGCGGCGCGGCGGCCGGCGCTCGGGCGCATCGCGCGGGCCGTGACGTATGGGCTGGAGCGGACGCCGCTGCGGTGGTTCGGGTTGTCGCACGTGATCGTGGTGGAGCGGACGGACGGATAAGGGGCGAACAGGCCAGCACGGCGCACCGCTTCGACCTTCGTCTCGCCCGCACCTCCACGTGCACACGCGCCGCCCGACAAGCACGGATTCGGCCAGTGGACCTGCCCAGATTCCGCATGCTGGCATCGCCAAAGTACGCATGCGTACGAGAAGCCAATCCACACTGGATGTCGACCCGGTACGCATGCGTACATGCGCCCACCCCGCATTGACTCCCCGCCACCCCCCGCGCACCATACGCCCCATGCCTCCTGCCGACCCCGCCGACAGCCACCCGCCGCTCGAAACCGCCCTCCTCGCCGCCCAGTCCGAGAACCGCGAGCTGCGCGCAGCTATCGTCGCGCTGCGCGAAGCGCTCGAGGCGTGCGACGCCAACGCGGCGTCGGCTCTCGAGCAGGCGGCGCTCGCGGCGCAGCACGAAGTCGCCGAGCTGCACACCCTCGCACGGGCGTTGCGGGCCGAGCTCGATGCCACTGCGACGCGGCATGCCGGCGTGCTGGCGGACATCGACGACGCGCACCGGCGGGCGATGGCGCACATGCGCGACACCGTGACGGCGCTGCGCCGCCAGCTCGAGGCCGTCGGCGCAAGCGAGGCACAGCAGTGAGCAAGGCAACCGCCGCCGACATCGACCGCCT
Source organism: Candidatus Avedoeria danica (assembly GCA_016703025.1). NCBI lineage: Bacteria > Bacillati > Chloroflexota > Ardenticatenia > Candidatus Epilineales > Candidatus Epilineaceae > Candidatus Avedoeria > Candidatus Avedoeria danica. The sequence continues at coordinate 307,836 of JADJCV010000003.1, read as the reverse complement.
GTTCCTCAGCGTCCACGCCCGCCTCGGCCAATGCGCCACGCTGGACGCGCAGCTCGACGAGCTGATGGCCCTCATCACGGAAGCGGTCGATGCCGACCGGGCGACGCTGTTCCTGAACGACGCGGCAACGGGCGAACTCTACGCGCGCGTCGCAGTCGGCGTGCGCACGCGCGAGATCCGGCTGCTGAACACGGACGGCGTGGCGGGCCATGTCTTCCACAGCGCGCACGGCGTGATCGCCCCGGACGCACGGGCCGACCCGCACTTCGATCCGCGCATTGACGAGATCACCGGCTACCAGACGAACTCGCTGCTCTGCGTGCCGATGCGGACCGTCGACGGCACCGTGATCGGCGTCGCGCAGGCGCTGAACAAGCGGTCGGGCACGTTCGACGCGACCGACCTGGCGGTCCTCGACGGGATCACGATGCACGCCGCGCTCGTCCTGCGCAGCGCGCTGCTCGCCCGCGACGCGGCCCACGCCGGCGAGGAGCAGGCGCGCTTCGTGCGGCTCGTGTCCGAGCTGTCAAGCGAGCTCCAGCTCGGCCCGCTCCTGCAACGGATCATGGCTGCCGTCACGCAGATGCTGGACGCCGAGCGCTCGACGCTCTTCTTGAACGACGAGAAGACCGGCGAGCTGTTCACCGAGATCGGCCAGGGGCTGGGCCTCGATCGGATGGGTGCCGAGAAGATTCGCTTCCCGAACGACCGCGGCATCGCCGGCGCCGTGTTCACCTCTCGCCAGTCCGTGAACATCCCGCATGCCTACGCGGACCTGCGCTTCAACCCGGCGTTCGACCAGCGCACGGGCTTTTTCACCCGCTCCATCCTGTGCGCGCCGGTGACGAACAAGGCCGGCACCGTCATCGGCGTGACGCAGGTCCTGAACAAGCGCGGCGGCGCGTTCACGGACGAGGACGACGCGCGGCTGCGTGCGTTCACGGCGCAGATCGCGATCGGCCTCGAGAACGCCAAGCTGTTCGACGACGTCCAGGCGATGAAGCGCTACAACGAGCGCATCCTGGCAAGCATGTCCAGCGGCATGATCACGTTCGATGCGGACGGCCGCGTCGTGACGTGCAACCCGGCCGCCGAGCGGATCCTGGCCGCGCGCGCCGCCGACATCGCCGGCCAGCCCGTCGCGACGCTCTTCACGGACGCAAACGCCTGGGTGATCGACAAGCTGGAGCACGCGCAGGCCGACGGCGAGGCGAAGACGACCGTCGACGGCACGCTGGTCGTCGCCGATCTGCCCGTCGCGGTGAACGTCACCGCCATGCCGCTCACCGATGCCCACGGCGAGCCCCTCGGCTCGATGCTCCTGCTGGACGACATCAGCCGCGAGAAGCGGATCAAGGCCACCATGGCCCGCTACGTGGACACCGCCGTCGCCGACAGGCTGATGGAGGACGACGCCGCTCTCCTGGGGGGCCAGAGCGGCCAGGCGACGATCCTGTTCTCGGATGTCCGCGACTTCACGCCGCTGTCCGAACACCTCGGTCCGCAGGCCACCGTCGCGCTCCTCAACCGTTACCTGACGCGCATGGTCGGCTGCATCGAGGCCGAGGGCGGCCTGCTCGACAAGTTCATCGGCGACGCGATCGTCGCCGTCTTCGGCGTGCCCTTCGCCCACGACGACGACGCGGACCGCGCCGTCCGCGCGGCGGCCGCGATGCGGCGCGCGCTGCGCGAGCTGAACACCGAGCTGGCCGATGAGGACATGCCGGCCCTCGACGTCGGCATCGGCATCCACACCGGCCACGTCTTCTCCGGCAACATCGGCTCGCCCCGCCGGATGGACTTCACGGTCATGGGCGACGGCGTGAACTTGGCGTCGCGGGTCGAGAGCGCCTCCAAGCAATACCGCGCTCCCGTCCTCCTCACCGAATCCACCCGCACCGCACTGCGCGGCACGTATCGGATGCGCGAGCTGGACCGCGCCCGCTTCGTCGGCAAGACCGAACCCGTGACGATCCACGAGCTCCTCGAGCACCACGACGACGACACGTTCCCCGCCCTGATCGACGCCCTGGCCGCCTTCCGTGACGGACTGTCGCTGTACCGCGCCCGCCGCTGGCCCGACGCGATCGCCGCCTTCGAGCGCACCCTCGCCTGCCACCCCGCGGACGGCGTGGCATCGTTGTTCATCGATCGCTGCCGCACCCTGGCCGCGTCGTCGCCGGACACCTCATGGGACGGCGTCTGGACGTTGACCTCCAAGTAGGGGCGACGCATGCGTCGCCCGCAGGCGTCGCGGCCCCCTACGCGGGTGTTGGATGGGATGGCGACGGCATGACGACCTGGGCAGGGATCACGGCAGTCGGTACCGAACGCACCGCGGCCCCCTCGTTGTTGGCGAGGGGGCCGCGGCGTGTGTTCGAGGCGAACCGGTCGGAGGTTGATCGGTCGTACGAACCTTGTCGGAGGTCGAACGTACGACCGTTCAGACCGTGCGACTAGTAGTTCGTCCGCGTCCGCAGCTGGATGGTCCAGTTGAGGAGCTTGCCCTGGTCGCCGGCGCCGTTGTCGGTGATGCGGAGGGTCCAGTCGTCGCCGGGGAACTCGCCTTCGAAGAGGCTGAGGGTGTTGCCGGCGGTCTTGTACTTGCCGCCGATCGGGGCGCAGACGCTGCCGATCAGCGTGGCGGCGTCGTCGTCGATCTCAGCCACGATCCCGCTGCCGCCGGGGCAGATCCCGCTGAACAGGTCCGCCGTCGTGGAGACCGGCACGCCGGTCGGGTCGACGGTGTGGATGAGGTCGACGTCGAGGTCGCTGTCGTCGGAGTGCAGGACGCTCAGCTGGACGTCCACGTCGGTCACCTCGCACATCTGGAACACGTCCGCCAGCCCGTGCTGCACCTTGATCGTGTGCTCGGTCGTCTGCCCGTCGAGGATGTCGAGCTCCAGGTTGCCGCTCGCCATCTCGATCTCCAGCGGGCAGTCCGCCGGGCCGGGCGCCGGGTCGAGGCCCGGGCAGTCCGGCGGCTCGAGGCCCATGAACATGAAGCTGTTGTGGATCGGGAAGGCCAGCGTGCCCGAAGCCTCGTCGCCGGGCATGTCCTCGGCGGAGAGCACCGCCCCGTTGCGCGTGATCGTCACCGCGCCGAGGCCCACGACGTGCCGCAGGAACTCGCCCTTGCCGTCGAACAGCGGGTGGTGCCAGTACGTCGCGCTCACGATCGCGCTGCCCTTGAACCCGTTGTTCACGTAGCCCCACGTCGCCAGGTCGATGTACTCCACCTGCTTCTCGTTCAGCTTCTGGCAGACGTAGTCCATCAGCCCGTTGCTGTCGTAGATGTAGATCGCGAAGTCCGTGAAGCCGGGCACCGGGATGAAGTTCGTGATCGCCATCTCATCCGTCACACCCGTGTTGGACAGGTCCTTCACGAGGTGCGGCATCGCCAGCACCGTCGTGCCCGAAGCGCTGCCGCCGCGGTGGTTGCCCAGCTGCCAGTCGTACGCGTCGTACTCCTGGAGCATGTTGTAGGCGATCCCCTCGTTCGTCGATAGCCGCTGGATGTCCGGGTACTGCACGAGCTGCACGACCCCCTGCACCGGCGGCGCCTCGACCACCGGGCCGCCCGGCGTCGCCCACTTCTGGCTCTCGACGCGCACGCTGCCCACCCAGCTGCCCGGCAGGTCGGCGATCGCCGGCAGGAAGAAGCTCTGGCTGCCGCGCGGGCAGACCCAGTCCACCAGCGTCGTCACGATGTCGCCCGAGCGGTCGAGGAAGTAGACCTTCACCTTGGCGTTCACGACGTGGGAGAGGTTCTGCACGACGATCCCGGTGTCCCAGCCGTTGTACTCGCTGAACACGAGCGGGCCGTACGCCATCTGGCTGGCCGGGTTGAACGTGTACTCGCCGTCGAAGGTGTAGCGCAGGTAGCCGTAGCCGGCCACGTACGTCATCAACAGGCTCGGGGCGATGTGGTCGATCGCGATCGCCATCGGCTGGCTCGTGCGGATCCAGGCCGATCCGACCCAGCCCGGCCCGACGCAGTCGCTGGCGGCCCACTGGTACGTCTCGCCCGGCGAGAGCGTGAAGACCTCGCAGATCGTGGCGCGCAGGCAGGTGTCCTGCTGCTGGAACCAGATCTCGACCGTGCTGCACTCGTAGCCGACGTTCTGCATGTACATCCAGCTCTCGTAGCCCGAGGCGCCGGCGTAGAGCAGCGGCACGTACGTGGTGTAGCCGCCGTAGACGGGGTCGTACACGCCCAGCCGCCGCCCGCCGATCGCGCCGTACTTGCTCGTGATCGTGCCCGGGCTGTCCGGCCCGACGCAGCGGCGGTAGACCTCGACGGCGATCGGCTGGCCGACGACGAGGTCCATCGGGATGCCGCCGAACACGCCGCCGGTGTCGTAGGCCAGCTTGAAGCGGCGGTAGTCGTCCGCGTCGCCGACGATGTTGAAGAACAGCGTCTCGCAGAAGTAGGCGGCGATGATGTCGTCCTCGCCGCCGACCAAGCCGAGCAGGCCGAGATCGCTGAACATCTTGGTGGACAGCCCAAACGCCTGGGCGCTCTTGGCGCCGGCCGGGATCTGGGCGCCGAGGAAGTTCCAGCTGCTGCCGGGCTTGAGGATGCCGGAGCACTCGATCTTCAGCGGACCGGCCGCCTGCGGCGTGCAGAAGCCCGGCGCGCCGAACAGGACGAGCGAGACGACCGTGAAGTCAGCGCCGACGTTCTGGGCGGTGACCCAGGTGTCGCAGACCTCGTCGTTGCCGAGGTAGCCGAGGATCGGCAGGAACGCCTCGGACGCGGCGGACTCGGGCTGCAGGATGGCCGGCAGTGCGGGCGGGTTCGGCCCGGGGATCCCCGGCCCGGCCTGCGGCGCCATGCCGGCTGAGGCGACGGCCGTCGTCAGGGCGGGCACGTTGGGGGCGGTGACGTCGTGCGATGTGTCCGGCCCGGCCTGCGGCGCCGACTGCGCCAGCGCCGCCGGAGCGCGAAGGGCGGCGCCAAGGGCCAGGCCCATGACCGCCGCAAGGGCGAACAGAAGTTGGGGGAGAAGCTTGCCAGTGAGTTTCGTGTTCATCTCGACCTCCGACAGTGAGATGGTTGGCGGAGCGAGCTCCGCCGCGACGAGGGAAGCGGCGCGGCCGGAAGTGGCCGCGGTATGGGCCGGCGTCCTACGGCTGCCGATGCCGTTGGGACGCGGGGTTCGTTCCGAAAAGGGAGGGCGCGCGTTGGCGCCGGGGCTTCGCGTGCTCATGACAGCATCCGCTCCTGCGCCCCGCTCAGGCGCTCGGCGGCTTCGCGGATCAAACCGACCGGCAGGTCCAGCGTGTTGAAGTACACCGTCCGCCCGGTCTGCACGTTGTGCGCGCTGCCCCGCAGGACCAGCTGCTCGCCGTCCGGTTCCGCCCACAGGCGGACCATGAAGCTCTCGTGCCACGGGGTATCGGTCGTCATCATCGCCTTGCTCCTGCCCTGCCAGCTCGGCTGGCGGTTCGTCGTCGGTCGTCGCCGCATTCGGCGTACGTCGGTCCGTCGAGACGGCGTCCGATCCGCGCTGCGCGGTCGTCGCCGTGGCCGTCATGGGGGATTCCCCTGGCGATCTAGTTGCCCTCGAACATGTCCGCGCCTCCCCGGTGCCTGATTGCGGCGACAGACTACCGGGGGGGCGTCAGGCGGGCGTGAGGGCATCGTCAAGGCATCGTCAAGCCCATCCAGGCGCGCTGCGGATCCCAGAGATCACACCCCATCAAAGCGCTCAAGCTCAACCAGCAAGCGCACAAGCCCAACAAGAATTCGCACAACGAGAAAGGCCCCCGCCACGAGGGCGAGGGGCCTTGGGTTCGCGTCGGCCCCGTCTACACGGGGCGCGCTGGAGCGGGACGGGCGTCCCGGGGGGTGCGACGGTTTACCGCCGGAGGAAGGGGCCGTAGATCACGGGATACATCGACTCAACGGCCGAGGCCGGCGAACCGAGCATCACGTCGTCGAGGCCGTCGCCGTTGAAGTCGCCCAACGCCCAAAGCGTGACCGAGGCGTCGCCCCACACCGCGTCCGGCGCGTCCGACGTGACGTCGATCACCTCGTCCGTGTCGCGATTCTGCGCGAACACGTGCAGCGGCTCGGTCGGTGAGATGCTCTCGAACGTCACCCGGCCCGACGGGTCCTTCGTCGATGCGGCCGTCGAGCGCAGGCGCGTGAGCGCGAGGTCGCGGTGGCCGTCGCCGTCGAGGTCCGTCGGCGTCCAGGAGCGGTTCGCCATCGACCCGCCGAGGCCGGCGCCCAGGAAGATCCGGTCCGACCGGTCCTCCAACAGGCGCGCGCTCACGTCGGAACCGCCGAGCCACACGTGCGTCTTGTCCGCCTGGCCGAACCCGATGTCCAGCACGCCGTCCCCGTTCAGGTCGGCCGTGAAGAACGTCGCCAGGTTGTCGAAGATGTTCACGCTCGGGCCGCGCGGGTCCATCTGCAGATAGCCGCCGCCGCGGGGCGGCTCAGGCGGCGTCACCGGGCCGGGGCCTGGCGGCACCGGCGGCGTCGACGGGCTGATCGCGCCGTCGATCGTGATCGTCGCCGGCCAGTTCGTCCGACCTGTGACCAAGCCCAGCTGGTCGGGCATCGGGCCGCCCTCGCAGCGCCGGACGATGATGTCCGGTGCCGCGTCGCCCGTCACGTCCACCACCTCGCCCAGCCCGCCGCGGGCACAGGCGCCAAGACCGGTGATGCGGACGCTCTCCTGGCCGGCGAGCGTCTTGAGTTCGTTCAAGGGCCAATTGCGCCCCAGGAACCCTTTGCCGTCCGGCAGGTCGCCGGGCTGCGCGGTGAAGAAGCCGCGCGGCATGAACTGGACGATCACCTCGCTCTGGTTGCCACCGGCGGTATCCGGCGGAAACACCGTCGCGCCGCCGCGCGGCGTCACGGCTGCGCTCACGGTCGGGTCAACACCGAGGACGATGTCCAGACCGCCGTCGCCGTTCACGTCGACGGCGCGGACCGAGAGCCGGCCCGTCTGCTCGGACGCGCTCTTGAGCGGCACAGTGCGCGACCAGCGGTAGGGCGCACGATTCCGTCCGATCCAGAACTCCGGGTCGAGCTTGCCGTACTCGTCACCGTACGCTTCGAGAATGTTGAAGTCGATCACGTTGACCGACTGCTCATCCTCCTCCAGCTGCAGGTTGACGTCGGGCTTGTGGCTGACGTCGGCGACGATCAGCTCATCCTGGCCATCGCCGTTCATATCGGCCACGTCGACAGCCAGCAGGCTGTTCTCGGGCACGAACATGAGCTTGGTGGCCGGCTGCGGCTGGTTGCCGAACGGGCCGAAGAGAACATGGAGCATCCGCTCGCTGTTCAAGTTCTGCTGGAACACGGCGTCATCGATCCGGTCGCCGTTGAAGTCGCCGATGGCGACCGGGGCGCACTTGGCGCCCTGCAAGCAGAAGTCGATCAGGGCGTCGGGCAGACGACTCACCTTCAGCGCGCGAGCCGACACGGGTGCGGCGGACGCAACGATTCCGGCGGCCGTCAGCGCAAGCACGGTCATCCGAGCCCAGCGCATAGGGTGCCTCCTTTCAGGCATGCCACGGTGGTCCGGGCGCCGTGACCCATCTCCAGCCGGCGCAGCACGATGCTGTGCCGACGCGAACCCCATCTTTGTGGACACTCCGCGCACCAACGGTCCGCACACCAAAGGTCCGCCGGGCTGACCGATGGTCGGGCGCGCAACTGATGATTGCGTACGATCGACACACGTGCAACGTGTCTCCGTCGGCCAGCGTTCAGACCATGACCGCATGGACGACGCGCTGCGGCGCCCGGCATGGCCCGTCACGGGGCGCCCTCGTGGTCGCGCACCAACTCGGCCTTCGGCAGGTAGAGGA